>DASXEF010000956.1:0-20450 GCA_036490255.1 Kofleriaceae bacterium | reverse complement strand
CGCCGAGCACGCGCTCCGACAGGCCGTCCTGACCGTAGACGTCGGCGGTATCGATGAAGTTGACGCCGCGCTCCACCGCGCGGTCGAGGACCGTATGCGCGGTCGCCGCGTTCATGGTCGCGTTGTGCATGAACGACTTGTCATCGGCGTCGCCGAACGTCATCGCGCCGAGGCACAGCGTCGAGACTTTGACGCCCGCCGCCCCGAGGTTCTTGTATTTCATGCGCGTACCGTGCCGTGACGGAAACGTGACCGCAAGCGATGGGACCCGCGCTATGGTCCGCTCGTCATGAACGCAGTTGCCGCGGCACAAGCCAAAGGATGGCGCCGGACCTACCTCAACGCGCTGACCATCCCGTTTTGGGGCGTGCACATCCTGGCGATCGTCGGCATCGCGATCTTGGGGTTCTCGTGGCGCGGCGTGGCGCTATGCATCGCGCTGTATCTGCCGCGCATGTTCTTCGTGACCGGCGCGTACCACCGCTACTTCTCGCACCGCAGCTACAAGACGTCGCGCGTGTTCCAGTTCCTGCTCGCGCTCGGTGCGAGCTGCACCGCGCAAAAAGGCCCGCTGTGGTGGGCCGCGCATCACCGGCTGCATCACAAGCTCAGCGACGAGCCGGGCGATCTGCACTCGGTGATCCAGAGCGGCTTCTGGTGGTCGCACATGGGCTGGATCTTGTCGCGCGATCTCGAAGGCACCGATCACTCGCGGATCAAAGACTTCGCGAAGTATCCCGAGCTGCGCTGGCTCGACAAGTACTGGATGGTTCCACCGGTCGCCGTCGGCACGATCACGTTTTTGATCGGCGGCTTCTTCGCGCTCGTGTGGGGCTTCGCGCTCGCGCAGGTGTTGTGCTGGCACGGCACGTTCACGATCAACTCGCTCAGCCACATCTGGGGCGGCCGGCGCTACGCGACGACCGACGACTCGCGCAACAACTTCGTGCTCGCCACGATCACGCTCGGTGAAGGCTGGCACAACAACCACCATCACTATCAAGTGTCCGCGCGCAACGGCTTCTTCTGGTACGAGATCGACGTGACGTACTACGTGCTGCGCGCGTTGTCGGTGGTCCACCTCGTGTGGGACCTGCACGGCGTGCCCGATCACATTCTCGCCGACGAGCCCGAACAGGCGCTGGCCGACGCGGCGTGAGGTTTCCGCCGGCGAATCTGCAGCTGCGCCGCGCTCAGCTCGTGCTGATGCTCGCGACGCTGCTGCCGACGGTCGCGATGACCGCCGTCGGCATCGTGCTGATCGTGATCGGCCACGGCTCGACGCCGACGCTGATCTCCGGCGTGCTCGTGCTGACGTTCTGCACGTCGGTGATCACCGGCTACATCCTGGGATCGATTTTCGTGACCAAGGGCGCGTCGTTGGCGCGCGTGCAAAACGACTTCACGGCGGCGGTGTCGCACGAGCTACGCACGCCGGTGACGTCGATCCGCTTGTTCATCGAATCGCTGCGCGACCGGCGGCTCTCCGACGACGATCGCCGCGAGGTGTTCGGCTTGCTCGGCCGCGAGACCGATCGACTCGAGCAGCTGGTGACGCGCGTGCTCGAGCTGTCGCGGCTCGAATCCGGCGGCCACGCGTGGCGGCGCGAGATCGTCGACGTTCGCGAGATGCTCGACGAGGCGATCGCGGCATTCGACGCGTCGACGCTCGCGAATCCGACCGCGATCGTGCTCGACGTCGAGCAAGGGCTCGTCGTGATCGGCGACCGGCCACTGCTGGTACGTGCGATCGTCAACTTGCTCGTCAACGCGTGGAAATACACCGGCACCGAAAAGCGCATCGCGATCGAAGCGCGTACGGGGCGCCGCCGCCGCATCGAGATCCTCGTGCGCGACAACGGCATCGGCATCGACCTCGACGATCAGAAGTCGATCTACGAGCAGTTCAAACGCGGTCGTGCGGCGCTCGATAGCGGCCAGCCCGGCGTCGGCCTCGGGCTCGCGTTCGTGCGCGCGATCGTGCGCGGTCACAAGGGCAAGCTCGACTTCGACTCGAGGCCGGGCGAGACCTCGTTTCGCATCCGCATCAAACACCGCCGCGATCCGGATCGAGCCGCGCTGGTGTCGCCGTGATCCTGATCGTCGAAGACGACGACGCGATCGCGACCGGGCTCGCGCTCAACTTGAAGCTCGCCGGCCGCTCGACCTCGATCGCGCGCGACGGCGACGACGCGATCGAGCAAACCACACGCGAAGAGTTCGAGCTCGTCTTGCTCGATATCAACTTGCCGAAGCGGAACGGGCTCGAGGTGCTCGCGTCGCTACGCGCCGCCGACAACGTCGTGCCGGTGATCGTGCTGTCCGCGCGCGACGGCGAATACGACAAGGTCGCGGCACTCCGGCTCGGCGCCGACGATTACGTCACGAAGCCGTTCGCGCTCGCCGAGCTACTCGCGCGGATCGACGCGGTGCTTCGCCGCGCTTCGCCGCCGACGCCGACGCCGCCCGTCGCGCCACCGCCGTGCGTCGACGCGCTCGGCTGGACCGGCGTGACGATCGATCTCGCGCAGCGTTCGGTCCAAAAATGCGGCGTCGAAGTGAAGCTCACGCACCTCGAGTTCGAGCTCCTCGTATTCTTCGTGCGCAACCCGAACCAGGTGTTCGCGCGCACGCAGCTGTTCAACCTGGTGTGGGGACAGTCGGTCGGCAGCGTGCGCACCGTCGACAACTTCGTCGGTCAGCTGCGCAAGCGGTTCGAGCTCGATCCCGAAGCGCCGCGCCACTTCATCACCGTACGCGGTTCAGGTTACCGCTTCGATCCGGCGTAATTGCGACACCCGCGCCGCGGTTTCGCGGCATTCGTCGGCGGGTTTCACGCGAACGATCCGAAATTGCACGAAGACGCGCGTGGCACGCGCAGTGCTTCTTCGCGGCGCAGATGAAGCGGATCTTGTTAGCCTCGATCACACTTTCGGCGGCGTGCATGGGCGGCGAGCGCGCGGATACCGGGCAATGTCCCGCCGGCGAGACGTGTTCGCCCGAAACTCCCGAGGGCCTGAACTTCATCGGCACCGACCTCGGCGGCGCGATCGAGCTCGGCGGCCCCAGCGCGACGGCGATCGGCGGCACGCAAGAGATCGCGCTCGAAGACGAGGACGTGCCGTTGACGTTCCCGTACACGGTCGACGACGAAGGCGGCCAAGGCGTGCGCTTCGATCACCAGAACGGCAATGTCGTGACCGTGCGTGGCGCCGGCAGCTTCTCGAACTACCTGCGCATCCTCGACGCGTCGACGTCCGAGCTGTTCGATCGCAAGCTCGTCAGCGGCGCGCAGCTCGATCGCGTCGTGCTGATCCCGTCTGGCCTCGAGACCGTGCCGACCGGCATGGCGGTCGTCTACGCGGCCGGGCCGGTCGACGTCGTCGTCGCGTTGTTCGGCCAAGTCCAGGAATCGGCGGGCCCGACCGACGAGCGCATCGTCGACACGTCGATGATCGCGACGCTCGCCGGTGCGACGCAGCCCGCGTGGGACACGCTCGCATTCGCGAACGCGAGCGTGGGCGACTACGCGATGTCGATCACCGCGGGCAATGCGGTCGAACAATCGCTGACCGTGTCGATCGTCGACGGCGCCGATGCGATCGCGCAGATCGATCCGAGCTCGACGCTCGCGTCCGGCGACACCATCTGCTTCGCGGCGACCAACGCGGGTCGTTACGTCGCCGGCTTGCAGTGGTCGTTCACGATCGATGCTCAGGCTGCGGCCGGCATCGGCAACTGCATCTCGCCCGACGTCGATCACGGGACGGTGAATGTCACGGCGTCGGCGGGCGGACAGACTGCCACGGTGTCGATGACCGTCGTGCAGACCGCGAGGCGCCACGTTCGCGCGACGCCGCGCAGCACGGCAGGCGAGCGCGCCGCGATGTAAGCTTTTGCAGATGGCAGATACGATCTTCGGCAAGATCTTGCGCGGTGAGATTCCGTGTCACCGCATCTACGAAGACGATCACGTACTCGCGTTTCTCGACGTCGGGCCGCTCTCGCGCGGTCACACGCTCGTGATTCCGAAGCAAGCGGTCGCGACACTCGACCAGCTCCCCGACGACGCGGCGGCCGCGATCGGCCGTGTGCTACCGAAAATCTCGCGCGCCGTGCTTGCCGCGACCGGCGCGACCGCGTTCAACGTGCTGCAGAACAACGGCACGCTCGCGCATCAAGCCGTCCATCACGTCCACTTCCACATCATCCCGAAGTACGACGACGGCAGCGGGCTCGGTATCGATTGGCCGGCGAGCAAGCTCGAGGACGGTGCGGAGCTCGCGCGATCGATCGCGGGCAAGCTGTGATCGATCACGATTCAGGTTCCGCTTCTTCGTTCACTTTTCGCGCCGCACCGCTCGTCGCCGCGTGTTTGCTCGCCGGCTGCTTCTATCCGGCGTACGTCGCGCAAGGTGCGGTCGGCCAGCTCGATCTGCTCGCCCGCGCGCGCCCGCTCGACGACGTGATTCGCGATCCGAAGACGCCGCTGCGCACCGCGCTCGAGCTTTCCGAAATCCCCGCGATCAAGACCTACGGCCGCAGCTACGGCCTGCGAATTCGCCGCAACTACGAAACCTACGCAGACATCGGGCGCGGCGCAGCCGTCTGGTTCGTCGGCGCCAGCGACCCGCTCGCGTTCAAGCCGCGGCAATGGTGCTTTCCGATCGTCGGCTGCTTTGCCGGCGTCGGCTACTTCGACGAGGACGAGGCCATCCGGTTCGAGCAACAGCTCGAAGCCCAAGGCTATGACGCACTGGTCCGTCCCGCGTCCGCGTACTCGACGAGCGGCTGGTTCCACGACCCGGTGCTCTCGACGATGCTCGGCGCCGGCGACGACGCGTTGCCCGAGCTTGCCGACGTCATCTTGCACGAATCGGTCCACGCCACGGTGTTCGTACCGGACGAGCCGTTCTTTAACGAATCATTTGCCGAGTACACCGCTGACGCGCTCACGGATCATTGGATCACGATGAGGTTCGGCCCAGGCTCACCCGAAGACATCGCGTGGACGCTCGGCGAGGCACTTCGCTACCCGCGGATCGCGCGAACGCTGAAGGCGCACAAGGATCTCGAGGCCGTCTACAAGGACCCGAAGCTGTCGCGCGCCGCCAAGCTCGCGGCGAAGACCAAGATCATCGACGACCTCGTCACCGACCTGCACCAGCGCCGGCGGCCGAACAACGCGTCACTTACAGAAGCGGCGGTCTATAATGGCGGCGCCGCGGCGCTGCTTGCGGCGCACCGCGGCTGCGGCGATCTGCGCTCGATGGTCGAAGCCGGCAAGACGCTCAAGCGATCGGACTTCACGCAGTCGCTGCAGTCCGACCTCACACCGATCGCGACGCTGCTCGTCGAACGCTGCCGGCTGAAAACTGGCCACGCGGCCGCCGGATCGTCACGATAATTTTTACGATGCGCGCGACCCTTGCCATTGCCTTGCTCGCTCTCGCCACGCCGGCCGCGGCGAAGACGAAGCATTCGACGAAGCACGACGTCAAGCGCGCGGCGCATGCCGGCAAACGCGCGCAGCGGATCAGTCACGCATTCGAGCCGCCACCGATCGTGCACGGGCAATCGATCGGCGAGCCATGGTCCGGTCACTTGAACGATCCGGCCGAGCTGCCGGCCGGCGACGGCTACGTGATCCGCCGGCCGTGGCGCGCGTTCGGCACGCGCACGACGGTCGACTTCGTCCATCACGCGATCCTCGACATTCGCGAGCGCTTCCCCGACGCGCACGTCCTCGCGATCGGCGATCTCTCGCAAAAATCCGGCGGCGCGATCACCGAGCATCGCTCGCATCAATCGGGCCGCGACGCCGACATCGGGCTGATCTACAAAGAGCAGCCCGCAGGCTTTCCGAAAAACTTCGTGACCGCGACCGAAGCCAACCTCGACTGCGCCGCGACCTTCGCGCTGCTCTCCGACTTCGCCGAGACCAGCAAGCTCGACGGCGGCGCGCAGATGATCTTCCTCGACTACAACGTGCAGGGAATCCTCTATCGCTGGGCGCAAGACGCCGGCGTGCCGGAGGACAAGCTCGATCGCTTGTTCGAGTATCCGCATCGCGGCTCGGGCGGCCTCGTGCGGCACTTCCCGAACCACGACAATCACATGCACGTTCGATTCAAGTGCCCGTCCGGCGACGACAGCTGCGAGTAGCGCTCGCATGCATTGGTTGGTCGCGCTCGGATTGGTTGCCGCATGCTCCGACAGCTCGGGGATCGACGGTGTCTACGTCGGCAGCGTCGCGTTCAGCGGCATGGCCGGCGACTGCGTGCCGTCGCAACTGACGCTTTCGTTTCAACGCGGCACGCTGGTGTCGGTCGACGGCGGTAGCTCGACGTTCGGGTTTCCGTCGAGCTCGCCCGGCGACGAGATGTGCACCGCGACCGTGACCGACGGCAACGGTGACGTCACGTGCCAGTACTTCGAGGGCGATGGGTCGGGTGCTTGTGGGAGCGTGCTAGGAGAGAGGGGAACCACGACGCTCACGCTGAGCGACGACGCGCTGACCGGTGACATCACGACCGACGTCTCGCTGAAGGCGCCCTCGACCAACTGCGTGCAGCAAACCGAGTGCTCGGGAACCGGCACCGTGACGTTCGCGAAGCAGTAGCGACAGCGCCCGCGTCGCAAACCACGCGGGTTCGCTAGGACTGCACCGACGACCCGTCGGCACGCGGCCAGTCCGGCGGCGAGTCTTCCCACGCTTCTTGCCGGCCGAACGGCGTGAGGTCGAGGATGTTCGACGTGAACAGCAGCCGATCGACGCCGCGGTGAGTCGTCGTGTACGTGCGATAGATCGTGTCGCCGTCGCGCAGGAACACCGAGAGCAAGAAGCTGTTGTTCGCGCCGGTGTCGGCGGTGAACGTCGTGCCGTGCGACGACACGAACGGGATCTTCCAGCCCTGCTTCGCCTTGTACGCCTCGATCTGCGCGATCGGCATGTTCGAGACGTTGCACCACGACACGCCGCGGCGATGCAGGTACGGCAGCGCGTGGTTGCAGATGTTGTTCGTGAACCCGGTGCAGCCCGGGCAGTACTTGTCGGGCCCGCGATCCATGAACTGGTACTGGATCAGCTGCGGCCGACCGTCGAACAGGTCGAGCAGCGATAGCGCACCGCGCGGTCCGGTGAACGCGTACGTGTTCGCGAATTCGACCATCGGCAGACGCCGGCGTTTCGCGGCGAGCGCATCGAGCTCGTGCGTCAACCGCTTCTCTTCGACGAGCAACGCATCGCGTGCGGCCTGCCACTCCTTCGCGGAGACGACGTTTGGTTTCGCCATAGCGAAACCGTACCGCGCCTCAGCGAGACGACACGTAACCGTGCGCGACTGCGGTGCGAAGCGCGTGATCGCGAATTTGTACGACCGCGTCCTTGCGGTGAACGAAGCTGATTTCGCCGACCTCGGCGTCGTTCACCCATGCCTCGACGGTTTCGCCGCCGTGCAATCCGCTCGCCTGAGCTGCGGGCACGTGGATCGGCGCGACGTGGCTGTATTCGACATGCGTCGCGCCGCCGGGGCACTCGACGCGGTAGTCGATCTTGCCGTCGGCGCGCACGCTGTCGATCTTGTCGGTCTCGTGGCAGTTGTTCTCGGTCCACTCGTACGCGGAATCCGCGAAAAAGATCGTCGCGTTCGCACCGTCGCGCCGCACGCCGACGACGTCCGCGCGAACGTTCTTCGTCTTGCTCTGGTCGAGCCCGACGGTGAGATCGGCGACGCGGCGCGCGCCCCAGAGCTCGCGCGCCTCTTCGGCGTGCACCTTGATCGGCTCCGCCGACGCGACGATCGCCGCGTCGCCACCCTGCTGTTGCAGCGCCTCGTAGCGCCTGCGCTTATCCCCGGCTCGTTCGATCGACGGCCACAACACCGCAAACATCGCCGTTCCAAAGTACTGCGACGACAGCTCGGTGCCCGTCAGCAACTGTTGCTCCGCTTCCGCGACGCGGACGTCGTTCGTGCGAACCGCGAGCAGCTCGATCGCGCGGGTCGCTTCGAGCACGAATGGCGACAGCGCACACTCTGCCGTCGTGCAGCCGTCGAGGAATCGACCGCGCAGCGCTTGGGCGCCGTGCAGCGCCGCCGGCACGTCGCCGGCGCCGGTCCGAGCGATGTCCATCAGCGGCGCGAGCTGCTTGTAGTAGCCGTTCCAGCGCGTGGCGTACGCCTGTCGATCGCGCCAGACCTGCTGCGACGGATCGAGCCAGATCGCCTTCACCTGTGGATCGAGCTTGGCGACGCGCTCCGCGATTGTCTTGCGTGCCGCTTCGAGCCGGCTATGAAACTCGTCGCGCACGGCCTTCGACGCACCGGCGGCGGCCAGCGCGCGATCGGCGATCGCGGGATCGACGCGCTTCGCGTAGCCACTCGAGATCGCGAGCACGCTGTTCTTGCCGCAGTCGAATTCGTCGAGCGCGCAGTCGACAACGATGATGCCGGCGGTGAGGTGATCGAACAGCTGATCGTCGAAGCTGAAATGATCGTCCATCAACGCGCCGACGCCGTCGGTCTTGTCCGCGCACGCGACGAACGCGGCCGCATCGAGCCGCGACAACTTGCGCGGACGGCTGACCCGCGAACCTTCGCTCACGAATTGCTTACACGCTCCGCCGAGCTTGGTGTCCGTCCACAAGCGGCGCGCGGTCGGTCGAGCCACCGTCGCAGTGCCCACCAAGCCCTGAATGGCCAGACATCCCGCGCTCGACACCACGACGAATAGCAACGCGACGAGCACCCTCATGCTCGTCCACTACGATCTTCATCGAGGTCGTGTCAAGCTAAAGGTCGGACCAGTGCTACATTATCAACTAATTGATTTATATGCGCGATTCGTGCATTTTGATCATCGGTCGGTCCAATTAACGTCATGTTCTCGCTCATACGTCGCCAGGTAGCGCATCAGCCGATTGAGCTCGGCGACTTGTTCGAGCCGGCGACGAACCGCCTCCGGTGACATGTCGATCGGTTCAGGCTTCTTCATCGTCATGTTCGAGCTTCGCGATGTCGACGAGGTCTCGGCCACGGCCAGCGATCCGTTTCATTGTAGCGAGCCCTCGCGTGAAACGACGACGAGAGTTCTCCCGCCGGCTCGCATGGTTAGCGCGGCCGGTAGCGCGGCCGCGGCACGAGCCGCCGCACAATGCGTACGAGACACCATCGGCGTCGAACGCATCGAGATCCATCACCGCAGCTTGCGCAGGAAATCGCCGGCCTGCGCGACGATGCCATCGCCGTAGAGCTGCTTGATCATCCCGCGCAGATTCTTCACCGCGTTCTTCGGCTGGCGGAACGACATCATGTTCACCGGCAGCCCGATCAGTTGCTCGGCGGTCGACTTGATGCGCGAGAACTCGCGAATGCCTTCGTCGCCGTGGATGCGGCCGAAGCCCGAGTCACCGACGCCGCCGAACGGCAGCGTGGGAATGCCCGAGAACGCCATTACCGAGTTGATCGACGTCATGCCGGCGCGCAGCCGGGCCGCGATCGAGCGCGCCGATTTGCCGCCGAACACGCTCGAGCCGAGGCCGTACTTGCTGTCGTTCGCGAGCTTCACCGCCTCGTCGACCGACTTCACTTTCGCGATCGGGATCACCGGACCGAACGTCTCCTCGGTCATGATCTTCATGCCGTGACCGACGCCGGTGAGCACGGTCGGCTGGATGTAGCTACCGCTGATCGCGTCGGGGCCGCCGGTGAGCACTTTGGCGCCCTTCGCGATCGCGTCGTCGAGATGATCTTTGACGATCGCGACCTGGCCGGGCGAGGTCATCGCCCCGATATGGCCATCGTCGCCGCCGACCTTGAGCTCGCGCACCTGCTTGACGACTTCGTCGACGAAGCGGTCGTACACGGTGTCTTTGACGTAGACGCGCTCGACCGAGATGCACGCTTGGCCGGCATTCGTGAGCCCGCCGAACACGGCGGCTTCGGCGGCTTTTTCGAGATCGGCATCGTCGTCGACGATCATCGCGTCTTTGCCGCCGAGCTCGAGCAGCACCGGCGTGAGCCGCTCGGCCGCGGCCACCATCACGCGCTTGCCGGTCGCGGCAGATCCGGTGAACGCGATCTTGTCGACCGCGGCTTTCGCGAGCGCGGCGCCGGTCGCGCCTGCACCGGTGACGACTTGCAGGAGATCTTGCAGCGCGAACGTCTCGCGCGCGAGCTTCTCGATCTCGAGCGCGACGAGCGGCGTCAGCTCGCTCGGTTTCCACACGACCGCGTTGCCGGCGGCGAGCGCGTACGCGATCGATCCCATCGGCGTGAACAGTGGGTAGTTCCACGGCCCGATCACGCCGACGACGCCGAGCGGGTGATAGCTGATCGTCGCGCGGAAATTCGCAAGCACGCCCGAGCCGACCTTGCGCGATGCGAGCGCGTGCTCGGCGCGATCGGCGGCGTGCTTGAGATGCGACAGCGCCATCATCACTTCGGTGAGCGCTTCGATCTCGGGCTTGCCGTTCTCGCGGTGCAAGATGTCGGCGATGTCGTCGGCATGCGCGGCGACGGCGCGACGAAACGCGCCGAGCTCTTCGGCGCGCGCCGCAAACGAACGTTCCGACCACGTCTGCGCCGCGATCCGTGCGCGCGCGACCGCTGCGTCGACATCGGCCGCCGAGAAGATTGGCACCGTGCCGATGACTTCGCCCGTCGACGGGTTGTAGCTCGAGAGCCGTTCGGTCGTCGTTTGCGCGGTCGCGCCTTCAGGTACCATGACCGCACCGTAGCTAAGGCTGCGCCGACGAGCTATCGGTATCTGCGGTCATCGCGATACCCACACCGGCGGCGAGGCCGATGGCCATGAGCAGGATTAAGATCAGCCAGCCGCGGCGGTTGCGAATCCGCAGGTCGATCGGCGGCGGCGTGCCGAGCCGCGTCGCGCCGGCTTCGGGCTGCATGAGCGGCTTGATGCCGGTCGACCAGCCGAGCTTGTCGTCGATCAGCGGCCGCGCGCCGGGCTCGCTTTGCGTCGACGGTTCGGTGCCGAGCCGCAGCGGGATGTGGCGATGTGGCTCGGGCGTCGTGTCCTGGCGCGCGGCCGGCAAGCCTTGCGCCGGCGTCGCGGCGGGAATGTCGTGCGGCTCGTAGACCGGCGACACCGCCGGCATGTCGCCGACCGCTTGCGCGGCCAACCGCTGCACCATGCCGTCGGCCATGATCGCGGTCTTCTCGCCGTCGACGATTTCGTCGTCCATCATGCCTTCGGGCGTGGACTCGGAGATCTGCGTCGGATCGCCGCTGTTGCCTTCGTGGAGCCACGGCTCGCGCTTGCTGCCGAACAGCTGCGTCATGTAGCGGCCGAGCGCCGTGTTCGAGCCGGTGAGCTTCGTGCGCACGGCGAACGCGTCGATCGCCTCGATCATCTCCTGCGCGGTCTGGAACCGCGCGTTCGGATCGCTCGCGAGCGCGGTCAAGATGATCGCCTCGAGCTCGCGCGGATAGCCGGTGACCGCGACGGACGGCAAGATCACGTCGCCGGCGACGATGCGCTTCATCGTCTCGAAGTCGTCGTTGCCCTTGAACGCGCGACGCAACGTCGTCAGCTCGTAGAGGCAGATGCCGAGCGCGAAGATGTCGCTCCGGCGATCGATCGGCTTGCCCTTGCATTGCTCGGGCGACATGTAGCCGTACTTGCCCTTGATCATGCCGCCGACGGTCTTGGTCGCGCGCTCTTCGGCCTTCGCGATGCCGAAGTCGAGCACTTTCACGCTGCCGTCGAAGCCGACCATGATGTTCGCGGGCGAGATGTCGCGATGCACGATGTTGAGCGGCTGACCTTGCTTGCCCTTGCGCTCGTGCGCGTGATGCAAGCCGGCGGCGGCTCCCGAAATGATCATCAGCGCGAGCTCGAGCGGGACCGTCCAGCCGCGGCGGATCGTGTGCTCCAAGATCGCGCGCGCGTTCTCGCCGTGCACGTACTCCATCGCCATGAAGTACGCGCCGTCGGCCTGATCGACCTCGTAGACCTGCGCGACGTTCTGGTGGTTGAGCGTCGCGGCGAGCTTGGCCTCGTCCAAAAACATCGTGACGAAGCGCTCGTCGCTCGCGCGCTCCCGCAAGATCGTCTTGAGCACGACGTGACGCTCGAATGCGCCTAACCCGCTCTGCCGCGCGAGATAGATCTGCGCCATCCCGCCGGTCGCGAGGTGACTGATCACCTCGTAGCGCCCAACTCGCTTGGGAGCCCCCTGGTCTCGTGAGGGATCCGTCGACATTACCTGGGAAGAATCGACCGCCGACGGCGCACGTGTCAAGCGCGCAAAAACTTGCGATATTCGTCGGCGGTGAACCCGACCTACGAGATCGCCGCGTCTGGAGCGATCCCCGCGTTGGTTGCGATGTGGTTGGTCGACCGCCTCGACGCCAAACGACCCGAACCGCCGCGCTTGCGTCGCGCCGTCGCGTTCGGCGGCATGATCTCGGTGCTGCCCGCGATCGTGATCGAGCTCGTGATCGGCAACACGCTCGGCACTCGCGTCGCGCCGATGCTCACGTATCAAGGCGCGACGTTCCAGGCGTTCATCGTCGCGGCGCTGGTCGAAGAGGCGTGCAAGCTCGCCGTCGTTTACTGGTTGGTGTGGAGGCGTCCCGAGTTCGACGAGCGCATGGACGGGATCGTCTACGCCAGTCGCGCGGGCTTGGGCTTCGCGCTGGTCGAGAACGTGCTCTATCTGCTCAATCAACAATCGCTCGGCGGCCAGCTCACGTTATGGGTGACGCGCGCGGTGCTCGTCGTGCCCGGTCACGCGATGTGGGCCGGCATGGCGGGCGCGATGATCGCGCGCCGGCGCTTCGACGGTCACGGCCCCGGCCTCATCGGCGGCTACTTGCTCGCCGTCGCGTTTCACGGCGCGTACGACTGCTGCGTGTTCTTGCAGCAGCCGCTGCACTACGAGGGTCACTCGGTGCTGGTCGCGCTCGTCGTGCCCGCGTTGATCGGCCTCACCGTGCTCGCGTTCGTGGTCTTGCGCGCGATGGCGCGCACCGCGCTCACGCTCGACGATGCCGACGCAGCACGCCGAGAGGCATTGCCGCACCCATGACGATCGCGGCCGCGTACAAGATCATGCCCGCGCCGATCGCCGTGCCTTGCAGCTCCGGGATGTGCGTGACGAAGTAAGCCGCGCACGCGAGCGCGCACGCGATCGACACGAGTGTCATCTTCGCGACGAGCACCGGCTCGCGCCGCGCGGCGAATCCGCCGGCGACGCCGAGCGACGTCAGCATCGCGATCACGCCGGCCGCGCCGGTCGCGATCGCACTGCGCATCCACAAGTCTGTGCCACCCGCCCACGCCAAGCCGGTCGGTCGGCACGCGCCGCCGAAACAGCTCCGCGCGCCGAACGGACCGATCGTGACCTCGCCGTTGGTCCACCACGGCGCGACCCACACGGCCGTCGCGAACAACGCCGCGGCGAGCAGCGCGATCGCGGCGAACAGCCACCGTCGGTTCATGAGGCCGCGCATCATGCGGATCGTTGCTGCTGCAAGCAATCACAAACTAGCACCGACTTACATAACCGCCGAAACCCGCACGCCTACATTGAAAGTAGACGCCGCCTCGAAAAAACTGGTCGGCGTAGATGTACCGGGTGGTCTTGCTTGCCGCGCTTCTCGCGCCGTCGTTGTCGCGTGCCGACGCGATGATTTCGTCACCAGTCGACGAGCGCGCCTCCAGCGAGCCGTCGGTCGTCTATCAGGGCGCCGCCGATGCGATGGCCGCGATCGTGCCGGCTCCGGTCCCCGACATCACGATGCTCACGACCGAGCCGATCCCGCAGACGCTGAGCTCGGGCTACGGCTGGCGCGACGATCCGATTCGCCACACGTGGCGGTTCCACAGCGGCACGGACTTTCCCGCCGACTACGGCACGCCCGTGCTCGCGGCCGGTAACGGCAAAGTGATTTTCGCCGGCCGCTTCGCCGGCTATGGCAACTGCGTGCAGATCGATCACGGCAACGGCGTGATCACGCTCTACGGTCACATGCGCAAGATCGAGGTCAAGAAGGACCAGATCCTCGCCGCCGGCGATCGCGTCGGCCAGGTCGGCTCGACGGGCCGCGCGACCGGGCCGCACCTGCACTTCGAGGTTCGCCTCGACAACCGACCGGTCGATCCGGTCGCCGCGATGACGATCGCGCAGACCTGGCGCGACTCGCCGATCGCGGGCCGCATCGCCGCGTATCAGCTCACGCCCGAGCATCAGAAGCATCTGCGCGCGTACAGCGATCGCCGCGACGGTCATAAAGAATCGCGTCCGGAACGTTCCGGCCACGTCGCGAAGCCGCAAGTGCTCTGGTAGCGCGCTACGTTTCGGGCGTGACCCGCTATGTCGCTTGGCTGCGCCGCAATGCGAGCGCGATCATCGCCGTCTACGCGGTCGCGTTCGCAGCCGCGATCTACCTCGTCGCGTTTCGGCTACCGCTCTACGCGGATTTCTCGTATCTGCTGCCGCAAGACGTGCCCGCGGTGCGCGATCTGCGCCGGCTCGAGTCGCGCGTCAAGTCGACCGATACCGTGCTCGCGATCGTGCGCGCGCCGACCCCGGAAGCGCGCGCGGCCACCGTGCAAGATCTCGCGACCGGCATCCGCCGGATTCGCCCGCAGCTGATCGAGCGCGTCGACTCCGACGACAAAGACATCCGCACGTTCCTGCAGGCGCATCGCGACGTGCTCGTGCCGCTCGGCGATCTCGAGAAAGCGCGCGACGCGCTGCGCGAAAAGCTCACCGCCGCGAAGCTCAAAGCGAACCCGCTGTTCATCGACCTCGAAGATCACGCCGCCGACGACGCGAAGGCGACCAAAGATCTCGACGAGCTGCGTGCGCGCGAACGCGAGGCCGACGACAAGCTCGCGCACCCGAGCAACGTGTCGAAAGACGGCCTCGTCGCGATGATCCAGATCCGCACGGCGTTCGTGTCGACCGACGTCGCGCGCGGCGACGAGCTCGTCCACGCGCTCGATTCGGTGCGCGTGCACGTCGCGCTCGCACATCCGGGCGTCGAGATCGGGTTCACCGGCGGCGTGATCGGTGCGCTCGCGGAGCACGACGCGATCACGCAGGGCATGCTCGTATCGAGCCTCGTCACCGGCGTGCTCGTCGGGCTCGTGCTCGCGCTGTATTTCAGGAGCGCGACGCTGCTCGTGTTGCTCGTCGGTACGATCGGCGTCGCGACCGCCGCCGCATTCGGCATGGCCGCGTTCACCGTCGGTCACTTGAACGCTGCGACCGCGTTCTTGGGCGCGATCATCGCGGGCAACGGCATCAACTACGGCATCTTGATGATCGCGCGCTACCTCGAAGAGCGGCGCAAGCGCGAGGAGCCAAAGCCGGGTCCCCAGGACCCGGCGAAGATCATCGATGAAGCGCTCGCGACGGCGATCGCGACGACGCTGCGCCCGACCGCCGTCGCATCGCTCGGCGCCGCGATCGCGTACGGCTCGCTTGCCGGCACCAGCTTCAAAGGCTTCGCCGACTTCGCGGTGATCGGCGCGGTCGGCATGTTGCTGTGCTGGATCGCGAGCTACACGCTGCTGCCGGCGCTGATGATCAAGTTCGCGCGGCGCGTGCGCATCGCCGAGAACGCGCCGCTGATCGGCCGCGTGCTCGCGACGTTGCTCGGGTTTCGCCACGCGGGCCGCGTCGTGATCGCGTCCGCGCTCGTGCTCGGGACCGCCGGCTATATCGCCGTTCGCTACGTCGCCGCCGATCCGTTCGAATACGACATCAAGCAGCTGCGCAGCGAAGGCCCCGATGCGGTGGTCGCGCGGCGCTGGATGGCCCTGTCGGACGCGACGTTCGGGCGCGGCTTTGCCGGGCGCACGATCATCGCCGCCGATTCGCGCGATCAGGTGCCGAAGATCGTCGAGGCGCTCGAAGATGCCGATCAGGGCAAGCCCGCCGATCAGCAGACGTTCGGCTCGGTCGATTCGATCGAGATGTTCGTGCCCGAGGACGAGCCCAAGCGGATCGCCGTGCTCGGCGAGATCCGCGCGCTGCTCGACGATCCCGCGCTCGACGATCTCGATCCGAAGCAGCGTGACGAGCTCAAAGCGCTGCGCCCACCCGACAAGATCGAGCCGATCACCGTCGACAACTTGCCTGCGAGCCTGCGCGACAAGTTCGTCGAGAAAGACGGCCGCGTCGGCTACCTGATCTCGATCCGCCCGGCGAACAAGCTCGACGAATGGAACGGCCACGATCTGATCCGCTTCGCGAACGCCGTGCGCGTGATCCACCTGACCGGCGGCGGCACGGTCACGACATCCGGCTCGAGCGTGATCTTCGCCGACATCGTCGCGTCGATCGCGCACGACGGCCCGAAGGTAACGGTCATCGCCGCCGGCTTGCTCGTGATCATGGTGATGATCCTCGTCGGCCCGAATCGGCGCGGCGTCGCCGTGCTCGTCGCGACGACGAGCGGCTCGCTGCTGATGATCGCGGCGTGCGCGTTGCTCGGCCTCAAAGTTAGCTTCCTCGATTTCATCGCGCTGCCGATCACGCTCGGGCTCGGCATCGACTACGCGATCAACGTCGCGCACCGCGATGCGCCGGCGCACGAGCTGCTCGCGACATCGGGCAGCGCCGTGTTCATCTGCTCGCTGACGACGATCATCGGCTACGGCTCGCTGCTGGTCAGCGAAAATTTGGCGATCCGCGGGTTCGGCACGGCCTCGCTGATCGGCGAGATCACGTGCGTGCTGTCGGCACTCGTGCTGGTGCCGGCGCTACTCGGAGTGTTTCGATCGCCGCACGATCGCGCTCGCGAGCCAGCCCGCGAGTAGCACGAGCACGACGATCGATCCGATCGCGACGTCGCGCGTCACCGTCAGTGATTCGACGCGCAGGTAACGCAGCGCGAGAGACGAATCGCGCGAGTCGAACAACTCGGCGCTGATCGCAGCGTTCATCGGCAACAGCCGGCCGCCGACCGCATCGTCGTCGTCGACGTGGCCGACCAGCATCACGACATCATCGCCGATCGAGCAGCCGTAGATCGGCGTGTCATCTCGCAGCGCGCCGAGCTCGCGGGTCGAATCGCAGTGGAGCACGACGAGCTCGCCGTCGAACCGAGCGCCGTTGACGTCGTCGATCGACACCGCGCGCGGCGAGAGCGCCGTGTGGGTACCGAGCAGCGCGCCCACGGCGGCGAATGCGCACACGGCGCCGAAGAGCCACTTCGCAGCCGGCGGGATCGTACGACGCGGCGCGTGCTGCTTCGTCGCCGAGAGATCGTTGGCGGCGCGCGTGACCTCGGCGAGCACCGCGGCGTTGGCTGCCTGGTCGCCGCCGCGATACGGCCCGGCGGCGTCGCCGGCGAGATCGTGGGAACCGTCGAGGATGCGCCGCGCGTTGCTCGCGGCGGTCGCGCGCGCGCCGGCATCGGGTGCATCGAGTGCCGCGATCGCGAGCAACCCGTACGCGACGACGGCTTCTCGCGAGCTAGTCGCGCCGCGCTCGGCGACCTCGTCGGGTGCGCGTTGCGCGTCGAGCTTCGCCCAGCGCTCGTCGAGCGCGCGCTTCATGTCGTCGCGCAACGAGCTCGTCATCCACGCCGGATCGCAGCGCGTGCCGAACGCGAGCAGGCGAAAATCGCTCGCGCGCATCGCCGATTGACGCAGGCCGCGCGAGCGCCACGCCCAGGCGCTCGCGGCTGCGAGCACGGCCGCGATGATCGTGCCCGCGATGCTCGCGGTGAGCAGCACGCAGATCGCGATCAGCGGCGCCCACACGCGCAAGTACGCGGCCGCGATGCTCTTACCGCTGGTGCGGATCGCGAACCCGCGATCGCCCATCACCCACATCGACGACACCGGGATGATCGGCAAGTAGTAGACGTGTGCGAACCGCGTCATCGCGTGCTCGCCACCGTGCGCATCGATCCGCCCGTACGACCGCGTCCCAAAAACGACCAACATCGATCGTTACGATACGCGTTTACCGTCGGCCGACCACTTGTAAAAGCCTTCGCCGGTCTTCTTGCCGAGCTTGTTCGCGGCCACTTTGTCGCGCAATACCTGCGGCGCGTCGAACGTTTTGCCGAGCCGGCCGGTGAGGTAATCGGCGATGCCGAGGCGCACGTCGAGCCCGACGAGGTCGGTCAGCTCGAGCGGTCCCATCGGATGGCCATAGCCGAGCTTCATCGCGGTGTCGATGTCGGCCGCCGACGCGACGCCCTGCTCGACCATGCGCATCGCCTCGAGGCCGATCACCAGGCCGAGCCGGCTCGACGCGAAGCCGGGCGAATCGGTCACCGTGATCGGCGTCTTGCCGAGGCGCTCGGCGAACCCGACCGCGACGCTCACCGCTTCGGCGCTCGAGCCGCGATGCCGGACGACCTCGACGAGCTTCATCAGATGCACCGGGTTGAAGAAGTGCATGCCGACGAGCCGCGAGCCGTCCTTGAGCTGCTTCGCGATGTCGCCGATCGACAGCGACGACGTGTTCGACGCGAACAACGCGTGCTTCGGCGCCGCGCGATCGCAGGTCGCGAAGATCTCGCGCTTGAGATCGAGGTGCTCGGGCACGGCTTCGATCACGAGATCGACATCGCTGCACGCGTCCTCGAGGTTCTCGCGCGCCGATAGCCTCGCGAGCGCGTGATCGTGCTCGGCCTGCGACAACTTGCCGAGCTCGACGCCCTTCGCGAGGTTCTTGCCGATCTTGCCGATCGCCGCTCTCGCGGCGCCTTGCAGCGAGTCTTGGATGCGCACGTGGCAGCCCGCGAGCGCGCAGACGTGCGCGATGCCGTGGCCCATCGTGCCCGCGCCGATCACGGTCACCGTGTGAATTCGATCCGGGGTTGGAAACGTCACGCGCGCACCATACTGCGGTACCGTGCACGCGTGCACGCGCTCGATGCCGATCGACTGCAACGCGAGCTCGAGTCGATCTTCGGGCCGCGCCGCGTGTCGACGCGCGCGGTCGATCTCGAGACCTACGCGCGCGATATGTGGCCGCGCATGCTCATCGAGCATCGCGACGGCGTGCCGGCGCCGCAGCGGCCGTATGCGGTCGTGTGGCCCGAGCACGTGCGCGAGGTCGTCGCGGTGGTCAAGCTCGCGCGCGAGCACGCGATCCCGATCGTGCCGTACGGCGGCGGCTCCGGCGTGTGCGGCGGCGCCGTGCCGATCCGCGGCGGCATCACGATCGATACGAAGCGGATGCAGCAAGTGCGCGCCGTGCACGCCGACGAGCTGATCTGCGACGTCGAAGCCGGCCTTAACGGCGAGCGCTTCGAGCGCGAGCTCGAGCGCCGCGGCTACACGTTCGGGCACTTTCCGTCGTCAATCTATTGCTCGACCGTCGGCGGCTGGCTCGCGACGCGCGCCGCCGGCCAGCTGTCGACGAAGTACGGCAAGGTCGAAGATCGCGTCGCCGGGCTCACCGTCGTCACCGGGCGCGGCGAGGTGATCGAGACCGACGGACCGTCGCGCGCGTTGCGCGGCCCGAGCTGGACGCAGCTCGTGTGCGGCAGCGAAGGCACGCTCGGCATCATCACGAGCGCGCGCTTGCGCGTCTCGCCCGCGCCGCAGCTGCGCGTGTTCCGCGGCTTCGAGGTCGATGACATCGCGGCGGGCGTCAACGCGATCCGCCGCGTCGTGCAACGCGGGCTGCGCCCGGCCGTCGTGCGGCTCTACGACGAGCTCGACACGCTGATCAACTCGTTCTCGCACCACGACGCGGCCGAGCCGGCCGATACCGGCTTGAAGCCGCCGGTACCCGAGCTCGCGACCGGCGCGTTGCCGGCGTGGCCGCAGCCGCACGCCGATCCGGGCTTCGTCGAGAAGCTGATGGGGTTCGCGCGCGGCAAGGGCGTGCGATCGGGTGCGTTGAAAGCGGCGCTCGGCCAGAGCGATCTCGTCAACAAGCTGTTCGGCGCGGTCGAGCGCGTCGCGCGTCGCGGCTGCCGCATGGTGATCGGGCTCGAAGGCGCGCGCATTCGCACCGAGGTCGAAGCCGCACTGACGTTCGCCGAGCTCGAAGCCGCCGGCGCACGCGACCTCGGCGAAGATCCGGGGTGGTCGTGGTACCGGCATCGCTACGCGGTGAGCTATCGGATGTCGCCGATGTTCCGCGACGGCGCGTTCGTCGACACGATGGAAGTCGCGGCGAGCTGGGATCGGTTGCTCGATCTCTATCACTCGGTGCGCACCGCGATCGGTCGTCATGCAGTCGTGATGGCGCACTTCTCACACGCGTATCCCGACGGCTGCTCGATCTACTTCACGTTCGCAGGCCACGCCCCCGACGCCACGTCGAGCACGCGGCTCTACGACGCGATCTGGCGCGACGGCATGGAAGCGACGACGCGCGTCGGCGGCACGATCAGTCACCATCACGGCGTCGGCCTGCTCAAGGCGCCGTACATGGCCGGCGAGCATCGCGAGGCGATGGCGATCTTCGAAGCGGCGAAGCTCGCGCTCGATCCCGACGG
>DASXEF010000924.1:0-5431 GCA_036490255.1 Kofleriaceae bacterium | reverse complement strand
ATAGCGCGAACCCGATCAAGCCGTTGAGGCCGGTCGATGCCGAATAATTTCGATTCTTGAAGACGCGCAGATCGACGACGGGATGGTCGGTCTCGAGCTCGTGGACGATGAACGTGATCAGCGCGATCGCGGAGAGCCCGGCGAGCACCATGATCAGCGTGCTGTCGCTCCAGCCCTCGCGATTGCCTTCTTCGAGCACGTATTGCAGCGTCGCCATGCCGACCGCGAGCAGCGCGATGCCTTGCAGATCGATCGGCCGGCGGTCGGGCTCGAAGCCGGGCTCTTCGATCACGCGCGGGATGAAGAACGCGACCAACAATCCGATCGGCACGTTGACCAAGAAGATCCAGTGCCAGCTCGCGATGTCGATCATGTAGCCGCCGATCGTCGGACCGAGCAGCGGGCCGGTGATCGCACCCAAGCCGAACAACGCTGCGGCCGTACCGTGCTCCTCGCGCGGGAAGCGCTGGAACAAGATCGCCTGCGCGCTCGGAATGATCGCGCCGCCGCCCATGCCCTGCAGCACGCGGAACACCACGAGCGACGGCAGGTTCCACGACAGGCCGCACAGCGCGCTCGCGGTCGTGAACAACAGCACCGACGTCGCGAAGTAGCGGCGGAACCCGAACCTGCGCTGGAACCAGCCGGTCATCGGGATGACGACGATGTTCGCCATCATGTAGCCGGTCGAGACCCAGCCGATCTCGTCGATCGGCGTGCCGAAGCTCGCGCGAATGTCGCTGAGCGCGACGTTGACGATCGAGATGTCGATCAGCGCCATCAGCGCCGACGCCATCACGACGATCGTGATCGCGATCTTGCTGCCGGCGATCGGCGTGTGTTGCGGACCGGGCATTACTTGGTGTGAATCGTGACGTCGGCGCTCATGCCGGGACGCAGGATCTTGCCGTCGCGATCGTCGAGCTTGATCTTCACGGGCACGCGCTGCGTGACCTTGATGAAGTTGCCGCTCGCGTTGTCGGGCGGCAGCAGCGAGAACCGCGAGCCGGTACCGGCCGCGATCGAATCGACCTTGCCGTGGAGATCGCCGCCGTAGGTGTCGATCGAGATGTCGACGCTCTGGCCGGCCTTGACGTCGTCGAGCTGCGTCTCTTTGAGGTTCGCGACCACCCACGTATCGGCGAGGTCGACGATCGCCGCGAGCGGGCGATCGGGGCCGACCATCTGGCCCGGCTCGACGCTGCGCCGCGCGATCGTGCCGTCGATCTCGGCTTTCACTTTCGTGTAGTCGAGCTCGAGCAACGCGCGATCGAGCGCCGCTTGCGACTGCGCGACGCGCGCTTCGTTGAGCTCGACCTGCGCCTTCGCCGATTCGAGCTGCTCGTCGACGGTCGACGCGGCGAGCAACTTGCCCTCGGCCGATTGCGCCGTGCCACTCGAGTTCGAGCGGTTCGCTTCGGCGGTGACGAGGCGCGCCTTCGAGGTCGCGAGCTGCGCGTCGGCTTGGGTATCGGCGGCGACCCGCGCGTCGACTTCGGCTTTCGCGACGGCGCCGCCGGCGAGCATCTTCTCGTAGCGATCGCGATCGAGCTTCGTGAGCTGCTTGCGCGATTCGGCGGCCGACACGTCGGCTTTCGCCTGATCGATCATCGCCTGCGTCGAGCCGGTGACCGCGGCTGCCTGCGCGACGCCGCCTTTGGCGACGGCGAGGTTCGCCTTTGCGGTCTTGTCGGTGAGCGCGAGCTGCGTTTGCGCCTGGCGAAGCTGCGCTTGCGCCGCCGCGAGATCGGCGCGCGCCGCGGTCACGCGAACTTGTTGATCGCGATCGTCGAGCTCGAGCAGCACGTCGCCTTTTTTCACGATCTGGTTGTCTTCGATCGCGACGTGCTTGACCTGACCGGCGATGCGCGCCGAGACGTTGGCGACGTGACCTTCGACCTGCGCGTCGTCGGTCTTCTCTTTGCCGAGCCGCGTGAAGTAGATGATGCCGCCGACGATCGCGGCGACAACGACCAGCACGCCGAGCACCAGCGGCGCTTTCTTCTTCTTCGGTGGTGTCGACGAAGCTTCCATGACGGTGCCCATTGTTGGCACATCGTCTGTGAGCCCGCGACTGTCGGAAGTTTTTACAGCCTATCGTTTCGAGCGCTTGGCGGCGACCGCCTGCACTTTTCGTCGACGGAGCCGCGTGGCTTCTTTGAGCCGGCGCTCCGTGCGTTCGATGAGCTGGACCTGGCTGTGCTTCGCGCCGACGCCGGTGCGCTGGACGTAGCTGCCGTCGGGCTGCATGTCCCAGACGCCGCGCTGATCCGACAGGTTCGTGTCGAGGATGAAGCGCAGCTCGGTCTGCAGGCGCGCGTCGTCGATCGGACACAGCACCTCGACGCGCTTCTCGAGGTTGCGCTGCATCGCGTCCGCCGAGCCGATGTAGTACTCGGACTTGCCGCCGTTGTGGAAGTAGTAGATCCGCTCGTGCTCGAGGAAGCGGCCGATCACGCTGACGACCTTGATCGTGCTCGACACGCCGTCGAGGCCGGGCCGTAGCCGGCACGTATCGCGCACGATCAGATCGATCGTGACGCCGCGCTGCGACGCGCGATACATCGCGCGCACGATGTCGACGTCCTCGAGCGCGTTGAGCTTCCACTGAATGTGGCCGCGCTCGCCGGCGCCGACATGCGCGATCTCGCGCTCGATCTTCTCGAGCAGCGCCGCTTTGAGCTGCTTCGGCGCGACGAGCAGTTGTTGATACTTGCGGCGCGGCTTGTAGCCGGTCGTCAGGTAATTGAACAGCTCGGTGAGATCGCGGCCGACCGCGTCGTCGCACGTGAACAAGCCGAGGTCGGTGTAGAGCCGCGCGGTGCCGGCGTGATAGTTGCCGGTCGCGATGTGCGCGTAGCGACGCAGGCCGTCGTAGTCGTGGCGCACGACGAGCGTGATCTTCGTGTGCGTCTTGAGCCCGACGACGCCGTACGTGACGTGGATGCCGGCGCGCTCCATGCGCGACGCCCAGCGAATGTTCGCTTCTTCGTCGAACCGCGCCTTGAGCTCGAGCACGACGGCGACCTGCTTGCCGTTGCGCGCCGCGTGCACGAGGTGCTTGATGACGTCGGAGTCTTTCGACGTGCGATACAGCGTCGTCTTGATCGCGCGAACTTTCGGATCGCTCGCGGCTTCGCGCAGGAAGCGCTCGACCGATTGCTGGAACGACTCGAACGGGTGATGCGCGAGCATGTTCTTCGCGTCGCGGATCGCGTGGAAGATGTTGCCCTCGGTGAGAAAGTCGACCGGCTGCGCCGGCGCGTGCGGCGGATCTTTGAGCTCGGGGATGTCGAGCAGCGCGATCTCCATCAGATCGCGCTGGCCGAGCATGCCCTCGGCTTCGAACACGTCGGCGGTCTCGTCGAGGCCGAGCTCGGCGGCGATCCGGCCGCGTAGCAGCGGCAGCATCGTCTTGTCGACCTGCAGGCGCACGACCGGTGCGAACTTGCGATTGCGCAGCTCGATCTCGATCATCTCGAGCAAGTCGTCGGCTTCTTCTTCGTCGCGCTCGGTGACCGCGTTGCGCGTGACGCGAAACAGCGAGCACGCCTCGATCAACATGCCGGGGAACAGCAGATCCAGGTTGTTCGCCATCACGTCGGCGAGATCGACGAACGTGCGCGACGTGCCGAGCCGGACGTAGCGCGACATGCCGCCGCCGATCGGAACTTTCACGCGCGCGAGCAACGGCTCGCCGTCGTTCTCGTAGCGCAACGACACGAGCAAGTTCAGCGACAGGTTCGAGACGAACGGGAACGGGTGCGCCGGATCCATCGCCTGCGGCGTGACCAGCGGGAAGATGTTGCGGACGTAGTGCTCGCGCACCCACGCGCGCTCGTTGGGCTCGAGATCTTTGAACGACGCGACCCACACCCCGGCCGCCTTGAGCTCGCCCATCAGCTTGTCGAGGATGATGATCTTGCGCGCCTCGAACCGATTGATCAGATCGAGCGCGTCGGAGATCTGCTGCTGCGGCGAGCGACCGTCGGGCGTCGTCGAGTGCACTTGCGCGCCGACCTGCTGCTTGAGGCCGCCGATGCGCTTCTGGAAGAACTCGTCGACGTTCGAGCTGACGATCGCGATGAACTTGAGCCGCTCGAGCAGCGGCACGCGCTCGTCTTCCGCCTCGTGCATCACGCGCCAGCAGAAGTTGAGGTACGTCAGCTCGCGGTTGAGATAGAGCTCGGGCGCATCGAGCGCGGTCGGTGCGATATCGCCGATGCCGGCGGCGGCCGGCGTGCGGCCGGGCGTGTCGATCGATCGCAGCGACGGCCGGGCTTCCGGCTCCTGCACCAACTCGAGCCGGTGCACGCCCGACACGTCGGGACTTGCGAGCGAGCGTTCCGCGGACATCTTGGTAGAGAGTATAGCGTCTCGGTGACAGGTTCGTGACGCGCGTGACGAACTGATTCGATTTTAATTACGAGTGGTTAGCGGGACCCTGTTCGACGCCGTTCGTCGCGTCGAAGGATCGTTTCGCGCCGTTCTGTACCACCCAGACGAGGCCGTTGCTCACGCCGCCGTCCGTGATCGGCTTCGCGCCGAGCTCGACCTTCCACAACGGGTCGCCGGTCTTCAAATCGACGCTGACCATCTGGTGCCAGCCGTCGCCTCCGATGAATTCGTACGAACGTTGCTGATCGCTCAGCGTGATCGGTCCGACCTCGGGCGTGTGGTTGGGCTCGTGCTCGGGTGCGAGCCGAAACCCGCCGAGCTTGAGCGCCGTGTTCACCGCGAGCGCGAACACTTCGGCGCGACCGCCGCGCTGCACGCGAAACGTCACCGACGTCGGGCTCCACGCAACCGCCGGTCGCAGATGCGTGCCGACGTAGTGCGGGATCAGCGCTTCCCACTTCGTGGCAGAGCCCTCGTGCAGCTCGACGAACGAGCGCTCGCCGCCGTCGGCCTCATTGCGGATCACGAGCCTCTGGTCCGGGCCGAGCGTGAGCGTGTCGATCACGTCGCCGGGCTTCGCGCGCGCATGGATCATGTACCAGAGGCCGACGCACGCGACCGCAGCACCGGTCGCGACGATCGCGGGTCCGAGCCAACCGAGACGAGCCATGGCGGGAACCTAGCTCTCGCCGACGCGCTTGCCACCGGCCGGATTCGAGTAATCGAACGGCTTGGGCCGCGACAATCCGCCGCCGGCGGCGGTTTTCGCCTGCGCGAGCACGCGGCGACCGGTCGCGAAGAACACGGTGACTTTGCCGCTCTCCGAAAGCTCGACGACGCCTTGGCCGAACGCCGGATGCTCGACGCGCTCGCCGGCTTCGTAATGCTCGCTGGCACCGTAGCGGCGCGGCGGCTTGTTCAAGTCAGCCGCGACGGCCGGCTTTTCGAAGCGCTCGACCACCTTCGTGCGCTCGGGTTTCGGCGCGAACTGCGAGGGTTGACGCTTCTCTTTCGACGCGCCGTGCGGGGACTT
>DASXEF010001035.1:0-2231 GCA_036490255.1 Kofleriaceae bacterium | reverse complement strand
CGCCGAAGCGCAGATCGCCGAGACCTGGGCGCGTCACGACTGGACCGTGCAAGCCGTGGTCAACGGCTCGCACAGCGGCGCGGCGATCTTTTCGGGCATTCCGATCTCGTCGACGACCGGCTACGGCCTCACCGCGGATATCACGCGCGTCCTGCCGACCGGCGGCACCGTCGATTTCCACGTCGGCTCGCAGTACACGGATACCGGCATCAACATTCCCGGCGTGACGTCGAGCGCGTACTGGAACGACGTCGCGAGCGCGTCGCTGACGCAACCGCTGCTCAAGAATCGCGGCAGCGATCTCTACGACGCGCTCGAGCGCAAAGCCGATCTCAGCCGCGACGCCGCCGTGCTCGCGCGCCGGCTCGCGGCCCTGCAGACCGTCGAAGCGGTGATCAGCGACTACTGGGATCTCGTGCTCGCCGAGCAGCAGGTCGCGATCACCGAGGCGAGCCTCGCGGTCGCGAAAGAGCGCCTGCGCGTCACGCAGCTCGAGGTCAACAGCGGCCGCAGCGCGCAGTCGGAAGTCCCGGCGGTCGAGCAGACGATCGCGACGACCGAGGAGCAAGTGCTCACCGGCGAGCTCGCGGTGCTCGACGCATCGCTCGCGCTGCGCCGCGCGGTCGGCATGGCGATGGGCGCCGGCGATCTCGGCCTGCGCGTGTCGACCGACCTCGACGCGCGCGATACGCCGCTCGATCTCGCCGCGCTGATCCAACGCACCTACGACGCGAGCCCGGAGCTCGCCGAGCTGTCGAAGCAAGACGCGTCGTCGACGATCGACGTGTTCGTCAACGACAACGGTTTGCTGCCGCAGCTCGACCTCGCGTTGACGGTCGGTCAGAACGTCACTGACAACACGTTTGGATCGACCGCGAAAGATCTCGTCACCGTCGATGCATATGCGATCACCGGATCGCTGACTTATTCGCAGTCGCTGCATCACTACGACGTGCGCTACCGCTCGACCGAGCTGCGCAACGCACGTGAGAAAATCCGGGTCAACGCGATCGACGTCAGAGCACAGCTGGCGCAAGCGATGTCTCACTCGGTCGCGGCGATCCAGCTGGCGAAGCGGCGCGTCGTGCTCGACGACCGCGCGGTCGAGCTCGCCAAAGAGAACGTGCGCATCGAGACCGACCGCTTCAACGTCGGAAGGTCGACCAATTTCGACGTGATGCTGCGGCTCGACGAGCAGCGCCAGGCCGAGCTGCGCAAGGTTCAAGCGCAGATCGACTGGCACAAAGCCGAGACGATGATGCTGATGCTGACGGGCGATCTCTTGCCCATGTTCGGCATCACCGTGCCGTAGCGCGCGCGTCGTCGCTGGCATCGCGCTTGTAATTCACCGAGCGCATGAAATTCGCGCTCGCTGTTGCGGCGGCATTGGGAGCTGGCTGCGCGACCGATCCGGCGATCGCGGCACCGAGCGCGAGCGCCACGATGTCGCCCGCCGACGTGCGCGCCGCGATCGATGCCGACGTCGGCAACCTCGTCGCGCAGACCGACGCCGCGATCGACGCGACCACGGCGACGCTGCCCGGCGCGATGTCGGTCGCGACGCTCGCGCAACTGTTCACGTCGTCGACGACCGCGCTCCACGCGATGGCATCGCCGATGACGGGCCAGCTCGCGCTGCCGACCGCCGCCTGGCTCGACGCGAACGTGTTCGCCGACGCGAACGCCGTCGGCGACGGCGTCTTCGAAGTCTCGTGCGATTGCGGCGCGGCCGATCCGCGCGTGCGCGTCGCGGCGATCACCGGAGGCATCCAGCTGTTCGTGCAGCTCGGCGCCGCACACGACGAGCCGATCGCGATCACGCTGACCAACACGAGCGTCTCGGCGACGCTGGATCTCGACGCCGTCGGCGCCGATCTCGGCGGCGGCTTCTCGGGCAAGGCGACCGCCGAGCTCGACGTCGTCGGCACGTCGCACGTCAAGGCGATGCTCGCGTTCGCCAGCCCGGTCACCGCCGCGTGGAGCGGCGTATCGCTCCAGTCGGCGGCCGGCACGCCGGTCACGATCGATCTCGACGGCTCGCGCCCACAGATCGAAGCGACGCTCGCTCTCGGCGCGACGTCGCTGACGTTCGGCGACACCGCACTCTCGGTCGCCGGCGCGACGACCGAGCTCGGCTTCGACGGTCATGCGCTGACGCTCGATCAAGTCTCGCTCGGCGGCGCCAGCGCGACGCTCGCGAAATCGGGTCAACCGGCGATCGCGATCGATCT
>DASXEF010000864.1:0-4522 GCA_036490255.1 Kofleriaceae bacterium | reverse complement strand
TGGCGCATGGAGATCTTGCTCCGGCGCAGCTTCGACGTGGCCGAGCTACCGCCGGCTCTGATCGACAACCGCAACAAGCAGCTCGCATACGAGCTCGCGATGTCGGGCTCGCCGCCGACTGGATCGATCGAGGTCACGCGGTGGCGATCCGGCACGGTGCCGACGCAGGTGTTCGAAACCGACGTCGTGATCGAGGCCGGCTATTACACGTACGGCGACGACTCGAACGTGTGGCACGTGAACTTCGCCGACCCGGCGCTGTTCGCGTATTACGGCACGGGGTTGCTCGCGCAAGACGAGCTGCAATGTCTCGAGCATCCGGCGCTCGGGCCATTGCGCGCAGCGCTCGGTGCTCACGCGTGCACGTTCGCCGCGCAGGCGAGCTGGCCGACCCCCGTGCTGGTCAAGCGCGTCGAGCGTCGCTGCGCCCTCGCGGGCTTGTACGGCAACGCGTTCGCCGCGGCGAGCACCGATGAGGTTCGCGCGGCGCTCGCGCTCGTACAGCCGCCGACGCACTCGAACATCATCGCGATCGCAGCGCCGGTCGGCCGCGGCGTGTACGCGCGCCACACGCTCGAGCTGATCGTGTCGACCGCGTATACGGGCTTCGCAGCGGCCGTGCATGAAGGTGCCGACGAGATCCGCACCGGCTTCTGGGGCTGCGGCGCGTTCGGCGGCAATCGCATCGTGATGACGAGCTTGCAGATCTATGCCGCGCAGCTCGCCGGCGTCGCGCGCCTGCGGTTCTACGCGTTCGACGCCGAGGGCCGCGCCGACGCGACCGAAGCCGCCGCGCTCGCGAGCATCGCCGGCGATCGCGTGATCGACGTGATCCGCGAGCGCGAGCTCGAGTGGGGCGTCGGCAACGGCACTTAGCCGACGATGACTTCGTTCGCCTGCACGCGAATCGGCACGTCGAGGAAGTGACCGATCGTCTCGATGTTCGTCGTCGCGTGCAGCGACAGCGGCAGCGTGCGAAAGCGGCCGCCGCCGGCAACGGCGAGCGGCAGTAGCAATTGATCGGCGAGGTACTCGCCGACCGGCACGTCGGCTTCGAGCCAATCTTCGAGCGCGTCCAGCGCGTCGTCGGCGACGTCTTCGGCGGGATAGCCTTTGCGGCCGTGTGCGGTCGCGAGCTCGCGTACACCGCCGGCGCGTTCGACCTCGGCCATGAACAGGTTGTGCGGGCCGTGCTTCGGATGCTCTTGGATCTCGCAGATCGGATCGTCGAGCCGCTCTTTCGCGCAGGCGATCTCGCGCTCGGCGATGTGACGCGGCAACCCGGCGACGATCGCGGTCGCCCGTCGCGCGACGATCTCGCCGGCGTGAACGAGCTCGATCGGCGCGAGCTTGCTCGGCTCGATGTCGACGACGATGCGGCCGCCGCCGGATGGCAGAAACCCGGGGCGCTCGAGCGTCAGCGTCAGCTTCGCGCCCATCGCGCGCAGGTGCGGCGCGAACACGCGATCGAGAAACTCGAACGGCGGCGCGAGCGGATTGTGGGTGCCGCCGGTGAAGATCGCGCGCAGCGCTTGGCCCGATGCGATCGCGGGCACGAGGATCGTCTGGACGAGCAGCGTGGTCGAGCCGGCCGTGCCGATGTCGATCTCGAGCACGCTCGCGCGGCCTTCGCCGGGGACGAGCTCGAGCTCTTGCGCGCCCACCGTCAGCTCGCCGCCGCCGGGCGCGCGCGCATAGCCGTTGCACAGCCGCGCGGCAGCCTGCACGCACGCGAGGTGTTGCGCTTGCAAACCGGGCCGCTTGCGACCGGCGCGAATGCGGCGCATGCGCAGCTTGCGATTGCCGAGCACCGCGAGCGCCAGCGACGTCCGCAGGATTTGGCCGCCGCCTTCGCCGCGCGAGCCGTCGATCTCGACTGGAAGCCTCACTTTAGTCCGTCCCTCTCGTGGTCAACAATCTCATCCAGTTGCACGCGCGAAGTTGCGCTAATGGACTACGTCCCTCATCCCTTCACACACACCACCTGGCGCAGCTCGTGGACGACCTCGACGAGCTCGGCCTGCGCCGCCATGACCGCATCGATCGATTTATACGCCATCGGCGTCTCGTCGATCACGTCGGCGTCTTTGCGGCATTCGATGCCCGCCGTCGCCGCGATGTGATCTTCGACCGAGAAGCGTCGCTTGGCCTCGCCGCGCGACATCGCACGACCGGCACCGTGCGAGCACGAGCAAAACGAATCGGCGTTGCCCTTGCCGCGCACGATGAAGCTGCGCGCGCCCATCGAGCCCGGAATGATGCCGAGGTCGCCGGCCTGCGCGCGCACCGCGCCCTTGCGCGTGACGAACACGGCCTCGCCGAAGTGCGTCTCGCGCGCGACGTAGTTGTGGTGGCAGTTGACCGCGAGCTCGCCGAGCTCGAACGCGGGTAGCTGCGCGTGCGCGGCTTCGATCACCGCGGCCATCATGAGGTTGCGGTTCTCGAGCGCGAACCGCTGCGCCCACTCGACGGCAGTGACGTAGTCGGCGAAGTGCTCGGTGCCTTCGCTGAAGTACGCGAGATCGATATCCGGCAGGTTGCGGACGTGGATCTTCATGTCCTTCTTCGCGAGCTCGATGAAGTACGTGCCGATCCGATTGCCGACGCCGCGCGAGCCGGAGTGCAGCATGAACCACACGCGATCGCGCTCGTCGAGGCAGACCTCGATGAAGTGATTGCCGGTGCCGAGCGTGCCGAGGTGATTCGCGTCGTTGCCCTGACCGACGCGCGGATGTTTGTCGGAGATTCGCTCGTAGTCGGGCAACAGCGCCTTCCACGCGGTCTGCGACGGCTTCGGAAGCCGCTTGGACCACGCGCCGCGATCGCCGCCCGGCCGACCGTTCGCGCTGCGGCCGTGCGGAATCGCAGCTTCGATCGCCGAGCGCAGCTTGGCCAGCGAATCGGGCAAGCGCGCCGCCGGCAGATCGGTCTCGACCGCCATCATGCCGCAGCCGATGTCGACGCCGACCGCCGCTGGAATGATCGCGCCCTTCGTCGGCACGACGCTGCCGACGGTCGCTCCGATGCCGTAATGCACGTCGGGCATCACCGCGACGTGATCGAACACGATCGGCAGCGACGCGACGTTCTTGAGTTGCTTGAGCGCCGCGTCTTCGACGCCGACGCCACGCGTCCATGCCTTGATCGGCACGCCGCGCGTGTAGATGAGCTCGTAATCGGACACGGTCCGTCACCAAACCGCCGCAAGCAAAGTTAGCCGGCTCGCAGCGAGAGCTGTACAGATACGAGATTCGTCGATGCGAGGCAAGGAGAACGTAACCGCCGATCGCCGACGACCGGGTACGATTGCAGGGTGAGCGAGGTATCCCAGGTGCGAGCCGCGGCTTTTCAGCTCTCCGAGCAAGAGCGACTGGAGCTCGCAACCGAGTTGCTGGAGAGTGTCGCAAGCAAAGTCTGCCGCCTCGCGATTCGCCCGAGCCTGGCAACTCAAAACGTCTGGTCCGCAAATGCGGATAACAGATAGTGCGGCGCGGTCTCTGGATTCAAGACGATCGCGCCGTCGGCGTCGGTGGCGTTGCGGTGCACGAGGTGCGCGCTCGCCGCGTCGCTGCCGCCGGAGCTCGTCGCGTAGACCGAGATGTGCGCGCCGATCGTCAGCGCTTGCTCGATGCGCGCGACCGCGTGCGCCTCGGTCGTCGACGTGAACTGCGCCATCGTCACGCCGAGCGTCGTCACGTAATCGAGCGGCGCATCGGTATGCCAGCCTTCGCTCCACGCGGGCCCGGCGAGCGCAGCATCGAGATCGTCGACGATGACATCGGGATCGCCCTGTTCGGAAACGACGTTGACGACCATGCGATAGGCGGCGCCCCCAGCGGTGACCTGCACGACGACGTGCGTCGAGTTCGGCTGCGCGCAATCGTCATCGCCGGGCGGCACGATCGCGAGCAGCGTGCCGTCGAGCCGGCCGAACGAATCGGTGAGCGCCGAGCCGAAGCTCGTCGCACACGCGGCGGCACCGTCGTACGCATCGGGCGATGCGTCGTGTGATGGCGCCGGCGAGCCGCAAGCAACGAGCACGAGCAAGCCGAGCTTTCGCATCTCCGCGGAATTACCACGACAGACCGCGCGTTACCGTGGGTCATGCGCTGGAGGGCGGTCGATTCGTTGCGCGGCGTCGTGATGGCGGTGATGGCGCTCGATCACATGCGCGATTTCTTGGGCGACGCGCACTACGACGTCACCGATCTGTCGCACACGACCGTGCCGCTGTTCTTGTCGCGCTGGATCACGCATTTCTGCGCGCCGACGTTCTTCATGCTCGCCGGGACGAGCGCGTGGCTGTCGATCGAATCCGGCCGGCGCACGGTCGGTCAGGCCGCACGGTTCTTGATCGTTCGCGGGCTCTTGCTCGTCGTCGTCGAACAGACGCTGCTGCGCTGTTTCGGCTGGTACTTCCACTTCGACTATCACTTCATGAACGCGGGCGTGCTCTACGGCCTCGGGCTCGCGATGGTGATGCTCGCGGGCCTGTTGTATCTGCCGCCGGTCGTCAGCATCG
>DASXEF010000846.1:0-12031 GCA_036490255.1 Kofleriaceae bacterium | reverse complement strand
CCGTCGGGCGCGGCCGTCGTGATGTCGTCGGCGCAACACGATTGCGCGAGCTCGCACTCGTGGTGCGGGAAGATGTTGTCGTCGCCGCCGGTGTGGATGTCGATCGTTTCGCCGAGCAGCGCCTTCGACATCGCCGAACACTCGATATGCCAGCCCGGAAACCCGCGCCCGAACGGCGGCGCGTCCCATTGCATCAGGTGCTTCGCGTCGACTTTCCACAGCGCGAAGTCGCGCGGATCGCGTTTCTCCGCGCGCACGGCGACGCGCGCGCCGGCCTCGAGCTGATCGATCGGCTTGCCCGACAGCGCGCCGTACGCCGGAAACTTCGCGATCTCGAAATAGACCTGACCGCTCGCGTCGGTGTACGCGAAGCCGCGCTCGACGAGCCGGTTCACCATCGCGAGCATCTGCGGCACGTATTCGGTCGCGCGTGGATGTGCGGCGCGATCGCTCGCGTCGGGCTCTTGATAGATCCGCAGCCGCAGCGAGATCGCGTCTCGCACGAACTCGCGCTCGAAGTGCGCGGCGACCGCGAACGGATCGGTGCCGAGCTCGCGCGCGGCTTTGGCGAGCTTGTCCTCGCCGGTCGCATCGGCGAGGTGATCCTCGGTCATGTGGCCGACGTCGGTGATGTTCATCACCTGGCGCACGGCGTAACCGCGTCGCTCGAGCACGCGGCGCAGCACGTCGGCGAACAAGAAGCTGCGGAAGTTGCCGATGTGCGCGAACGAATAGACCGTCGGCCCGCACGTGTACATCGTGACGCGATCTGGATCGAGTGGGACGAAGGTTTCGAGCGATCGCGAGTACGTGTTGCGCAGCTGCACGGACCGCTAGCCTAGCCGAAACGAAAAACGGCCACCCGGGATGCAGCGGGTGGCCGTTACTTCGTCTGTGTAATTTACTCGGGGTACGACTCGTCGCTGCCGTCTTCGTCGGCGGTCGGCGCGCGGCCGTTCTCCGCGTCCTTGTCGAGGCCGAGGCGGCGAATCATCTTGTAGATCGACATGCGCTCGATCCCGGCGGCACGCGCCGCGGCCGAGATGTTGCCGTCGTGCGCTTCGAGCAGCTCCTGCAGGTAGCGGCGGTCGAACTCGTCGACCAGCTTCTGCTTGGCCACCTTGAACGGCACGTCGATGTCGATGTGCGCGAAGCCGTCGCCGTCTTTCTTCGGCGGTGATTCGAAGCCGAGCGTCGGGTGGTTGGGCAACAGCACCGCGCGCTCGACGGCATTGCGCAGCTCGCGGACGTTGCCGGGCCACGTGTGGCGTTGCGCGCGCGCCATGAAGTCATCGGGCAGGCGCGGGTCGGGGTTGCCCGACGACACGCTGAGCTGACGCAGGAAGTGCTGGACGAGCAGCGGCAGATCTTCGCGGCGCTCGCGCAGCGCGGGGATCGACAGCTTCGCGACCGCGAGGCGGTAGTAGAGATCCGCGCGGAAGTTGCCGCGGTTCACTTCGGCCGCGAGATCGCGGTTCGTCGCCGCGACGATTCGCACGTCGCTCGCGAACAGCTTCGCACCGCCGAGCCGGCGCACGCGGCGGGTCTCGACCGCGCGCAACAGCTTCGCTTGCACGTCGAGCGGCAGCTCGCCGATTTCGTCGAGGAACAACGTGCCACCGTGCGCGAGCTCGAACACGCCGGCAGTCGCCTTGATCGCGCCGGTGAAGGCACCGACCTCGTGACCGAACAGCTGGGCTTCGAACAGCTGCTCGGGGATCGCCGAGCAGTCGAGCACCACGAACGGCTCACCGCGGCGCGGCGAGCATTGGTGGATCGCGTCGGCGACGAGCTCTTTACCCGCGCCGGTCTCGGCTTGGATCAGCACCGTCGCGTCCGACTGCGCGAACCGATTGATCAGCTCGAACAGGTGGCGCATCGCGGCGCTGCCGCCGATGAGGTTCTGCAGTCGCGGCTCGTTCCACAACGGCATCGCGACAGCGTCGTCGAGCGGCTCGAACACGACGGCGCTCTTGCCGACTTGGATCGTCGAGCCCGGCGCGATGAAGCCGTCGACAACGCGCACGCCTTTGACGTACGTGCCGTTCGTCGAGCCGAGATCGCGAAGGCGATAGCCTTCCGGCGTCAGCCGGAGCTCGCAGTGCAAGCCCGACACTTTACCGTCGCTGAGGTTGAGGTCGGCACCGGTGCGGCCGATCTGGATTGTCTGCGAGGCGAGCTCGACGATCTTTCCTTGATCGACGCCCGCCACCACGTTGAGGCGACACCGGCGCACGTTGACCGTGCGCGGCATGCCTTGATAGGAGGTGACCCAAGTCGGGGTCTCGAGATCCTGACCTTCCACGGCTTCTTCAGATCGTACCACGCTCATTGGGCAACTCCTTTATCGGCAATGTGGACTGTTCCGCGCACGCCGACCACGAGCTCTTCGGGACGGACGTCTTTATCTAGGTCAGCGACGACAATCAGAAAGTCGATCGCGACGTCATGGGTATCGTCGATGTTGCGAATGGTGGCGCCGACATGATGGTCGGTGCCGTACGTCAGCTCGATGTGATCTTTCAGGTTGACGTTGCCGGCTCTGCTGCGCGGCAACGCGAACTTGATCTCGAGCTTCGTCGGGTCGAACACGCGGGCGAGCGTCTGGCCGGTGTGCGGCACTTCACCCTCGTGGAACTTCACGTTCGCGACGATGCCGTCCATCGGCGCGGTGAGCACCGAGCCGGCGATCAACCGCTGCGTCTCTTTGATCTCGGAATCGGCGGCCGCTTCGGCGCCGGCGGCCGCGCCACCGCTCGCACCGGCACCGCGCGCGCCTGCTTCGGCATCGTCGGCGGCCGAGCGAGACTCGACGCCGAGGCCTTCCATGCGGCGAGCGATCGCGGCCTTGCGCTCGGCGTTCTGCGCCTCGGCGTACGCGCGGCCGGCTTCGCCAGCGGCGCGCGCCTTGTCGCCTTTGGCCTTCGCGAGTCGCGCTTGCAGTGCCGAGGTGTCGAGGCGCGCGACGACGTCGCCGGCTTTGACCGTCTCACCGTCGTGCTTCTCGACCTTGAGAACCGGTCCGTCCGCCAGCACCGCGATCGCCTTCGAGTCGCCCGAGGTGATCACCGCGACGCAGTCGGTACCGTGAGATTCTTGCATGGGCACCACGGCGACGGGGTTCTTATCCGTGCTCGGGGGCGGCGTGTGCGACGCGCATGCTTCCGCCAGAAGCAGGAGCAGCGTTCCGCAAAGCGTGTGCAGCTTCATAAGGCATCTCCGGACCGTTGGGGGTGGACTGCGACGCCGCGAGCAACTGGGAGTAGAGCCCGTTGTTCGCGACGAGTTGAGCGTGCGTGCCCTGCTCGAGAATCTTGCCCTTGTCCATGACGACGATGAGGTCGCAGTTGCGAACCGTCGACAGGCGATGGGCGACGGTGATGCGCGTGCAGCGCAGCGTCTCGAGGCCGGCGATAACTTTCTTCTCGGTCGAGTTGTCGAGTGCCGACGTCGCTTCGTCGAGCAGCATCAGCGTCGGGTTGCGCAGGACGGCGCGAGCAATCGCGACGCGCTGGCGCTGACCACCCGAGAGCGAACCGCCGCCGTCGGAGATCACCGTGTCGTAGCCCATCGGCATTTCCGACACGTCGTCGTGCAGGCAGGCGACGCGCGCGGCCGACATGATGCGGTCGAGCGTGGTGCCGGGCGACGACAGCGCGACGTTCTCGCGAACGGTGCCGCCGAAGATGAACGGGTGCTGCGGCACGATGCCGATCTGCTGGCGGACGCCGCGCAGGTCCATCTCGTGGAGCGGCTTGGTGTCGTACTGGATGTCGCCGCTGACCGGCTTGTGCAGGCCCGACAGGAGATTTAGCAGCGTCGACTTGCCCGAGCCCGACGGGCCGACGAGCGCGACCGACGAGCCCGGCGGGATGTCGAGCGAGACGTTCTGCACGACCAGCGGAGCTGCCTCGCCGTACTTGAAGCAGACGTTCTTGACCGTGATGTGGCCGCGCAGGCGGGGCGGCGCGACGACCGCGTCGCGATCCTGCTCGACCGGCGTCTGCAACACGTCGTCGATGCGATCCATGTGGCTCTGCACGAGCTGCAGGTCGAGCGCGCTACCGACGAGCGCCGACAGCGGGCCGAACAAGCTCGTCGCGAGCGAGTTCATCGCGAGCATCATGCCGAGCGACATGTGGCCGCCCATCACCGACGTCGCGCCGATGGTGAGGATGAGCATCGGGCCGAGCGAGCCGACCGCCGAGCGGATCGAGTCGACGTAGCTGCTCACGCGCGCCTGCTCCATCGTGACGTTGAGCTGGTCGGTGTAGAGATTCGACCACTTCTCGAGACCGAGGCGCTCCGAGCCGGCGCACTTGAGCGTCTCCATGCCGCCGAGCAGCTGCACCATGTAGCTGTGCGCCTTCGCCTGTTTGTCGAGGCTGGCGGCGAGCAAGCGTTGATACGTCGGCCGTGCGAACAGGAACACGAGCGCTTCGGCGAACGACATCACGATGGTGATGATGCCGAGCGTCGGGTTGACGTAGAAGATGACGACCGCGTAGATGATGACGAACAGGCCGTCGATCACCGCCGACATCGACTTGCCGGTCACGGTCTCGCGCACGGTGCCGTTCGAGTCGACGCGCATCATCAAGTCACCGGTCGAGCGCCGCTGGAAGAACGAGTACGGCAGCGAGACCATGTGATCGAGGAAGCCGAGCGTCATGCGCGTATCGAGCGCGATGCGCAGGTGGAGCAGCACGAACGAGCGCGTCACGTCGGCGATGATGTTGAACAGCGTCAGGCCGCCGATCGCCGCCAAGCACACGTAGAGCAGCTTGTAGTCGGCGCGCTGGACGACGTGGTCGATGATCATGCCGGTGATGAGCGGCATCACGAGGCCGACGAGGCGCAGCCCGATCGAGATCACGATCACGCGCGAGAACAGACCCTTCTCGGAGAGCAGCTCGTCGACGTAGCGCTTGAGCCGGCCCTTCTCGAACTTCTGCTTGGTGAAGCGCGGCGTCGGCGTCAGCTCGATCGCGACGCCGGTGAACGCCTTCGCGAAGTCCGTCATCGTGACGTCGCGCGGACCGGTCGCCGGATCGACGACGCGGACGCCGTTCTTGACGAGCCGTTCGAACACGAGGAAGTGGTTGAACTCCCAGTGCAGGATCGTGCCGGTCTTGAGCAGCTTGAGCTGCGAGATGTCGACCTTGATGCCGCGGCCGCCGAGGCCGTAGCGCTCGGCGGTGTCGAGGATCGACTTGGCGCTGACGCCGTCGCGGCCGATGCCCATCGCCTCGCGAACCTCGGCGAGCTTCACTTGCTTGCCGTGATACGCCATCACCATGCAGAGCGAAGCGGCACCGCAATCGGTCCACTCGAGCTGCTGCACGAACGGCACCGTGCGTTTGCTGCGCGTGAAGCCCAAGCGAGCGAGCGCCGGGAACGACGCGACGATCGCTTTGGACTTCTCCGCCGAGCTCGAGCTCGCGCTCGCGCTCGCCGATTGAGAGTGAGACTTGTTGGTCGAGGTCTCCGCCATTGGCTTAGTCGCCTCCGAGGTGCGAGAGATCCGGCAGCAGTTGCATCAGGAACCGTTTGGAGTCGAGCTTGATCTCGACGTCGGCCTGCATACCGGCCGCGAACGCGAGCGGTGCGCCGTGATACATGAACGTGCGCGACTTCAGCGCGATGTGAACCTCGGCGAACATCAAGCCGTCCTGGTTCGTTCCGACGGCGCCTTCGTACGCGACACCGAGCTGCCTGCGAACCTCGGCGCCGCTGATCGAGCTCGCGGCGACCGACATGATCTTTCCGTGCTCGCGGCCCTTGGTGTAGCCCTTGATGTCGATCTGGCCGTCGGTCTCGTCCTTCTTCTTCTCGAGCTGCGAGATGTCGTTGCCCGGCATGAACGCCCGGACGTACGGCATCTCGTTCTCTTTGGAGACGAGTGCGATCTCGTCGCCGAACTGCAGCGTCTGGCCTTCGGCCGCGTGGATCTCGGTGATGATGCCGTCGCACGGCGCGCGCACGGTGCGTTGATCGACGGCTTCTTGCGCGCGGCGGCGACCGGCGTGCGCGGCCGCGAGGCTCTTGCGCGTCTGATCGTCGGTCGGATCGACGAGGTACGACGCGACCGCGATGTTGTCTTCGGTTTCGGCGCGGCGCAGATCCGACTCCTCGGACTGCGAGGTGAGCTTCGCGATCCAGTCACCCTTTTTCACGTGGTCGGTGACCGCGTGATAGACCTGCGCGACCGAGCCGCTCGCCGGCGCGTTCGCGCGCGTGCCGGGGAACAGCACGACGCCCTTGCCGGTCGAGTACGTCGGAACCTTGACGAAGAACGCGAACGCGAGCGCCGACAAGATCGAGATGACGAGCATCGGATACGCGCGGCGGACCCAGCGCGGCGACAGATCGGCGACGACACCTTCGGTGCCGCGCTTGCGGTGGTGATCGAGTGCTTCGGGCCGATACAGCGAGCCCTTGTCACGCGCGAGCTCGGTGCGGCGCTGCAGGTGCTCGACCACGAGGTGGTGCATCACGCCGGTTGCTTCGCGGCCGAACGCGGCCATCGCGATGTAGTCGGGCGGACCGAACGCCGGCTGGCGCGCGTTGCGCGACATCTGGATCACCGCGATGGTCTCGTTCGACGTGACGATCGGGACGAGCGCGGTGTGCGTCGACGACAGCGCGCGACGCGCCTTGCCGACCGCGATCAGCGGGCCGGTCTCTTTGGGAACTTCCTCGTCGCCGCCGAGCGTGTAGAAGCCGTCCGGACCCGCGTAGACGATGCTGACCGACAACGAGCTGGTCAGCTCGGCGAGCGCGTCGCGGAGCAACCGATCGGCGCCGGCGAGATCGGCCTGCAGCGCGAGCCGGCGCAACCAACCGTAGATCGACGGCGCGAGCTCGGGCGGCAGCGGAATCGCGAGCGGGTCGAACGACGCGCCGCCGTTCGGGAACTGCACGAACGGAGCGCCGCCACCCGGCAGCTCGGGCGCTTGCTGCATCTGCGGCTGCGACGGCTGCGAGCCGCGCGACGGCTGCGAGACCTGCGCTTGCGACGGCTGCGAGACCTGCGGTTGCGCGTGCTGCGACGGTTGCGAGCCACGCGACGGTTGCGGTTGCGAGTGCTGCGACGGTTGCGAGCCACGCGCGGGCTGTTCCGAGAACGGGCTCGACGGCGTCTTCGTCGCGGACGACCGCTGCGCGGCCTTGTCTTCTTTGTGGTGATGCTTCTTGCGCGGCGCGGGCGCGCTCGGCGGCTCCGGCAGCGGCGCGGGACGCGACGCGGGCTCGGTGCGCATCTTGATCGGCGCGCGGTCGGGACGCGGCGCGCTGGTCACGACCGAGTCGGACTTCACGCGTGCGTTGCGCTGCTCGTCGCGCTGCGTGGGGCGCTGGTGCAACGGCAGATTGGTGGTGGCGCTACGCGATGCGCTGCGCGATGCGCTGCGCGAAACGAGCTCGACCACTTCATCCTTAGGAAGGAAGGTCGGCGCTTCGCCGCATGCGTCCCATTCGCCTTGGCGACCAGCGCGGCGCGCGGTCGTCACGTCGACATTGGTGGAATGGGATCGCATCGCGTCAGTCGATTTTGCAAAGGGGTTGCCACGCTCCCATCACAGCTAAGTCGTTGACCCGCGAGCAGAATCTGTACGAGAGGCGGGGGTGGGGGCACGCATTCGTAACCCGCGGTAGGCGAGTCCCAGGGTGATCGAAGCGCTGTCTCCACGCGGACTCGGCGAGTTGGCGATCGGCACGCTCGGTGCTCTAGCAGCGCGTCTATGAAGACGCCGATCATCCTCGCGACCCTTCTCGGAGCCGCGATCGCGAACGCGCAACCGAGCGCTCAAGTCGATCAGGATGGCAACGGTGTCGTTTCAGCAGATGATGACGATCTCGCGGGCGGCACCGAAGCGAAGGCGATGCTTCCGGTCAGGCTCGAGGACATCATCCTTGTTGCGGTTCGGCTGTCGCCCGACCTCGCGCGTGCGCGCGTCGACCGCACCACGGCGTTCCACACGGCCGCCGCCGCCCGCCATACGCAGGCGTGGAACCTGACGTTCAACGTCGGCGGCAACATGAACGGCACCGGCGATCAGGTCGAAGTCCCCGTCGGTGGCGTCGTCGAGCAGGACACGTTGTCGGCGGCGGTCGGCCTCGGCACCAACTTGTCGACGGGCGGCTCGATCTCGTTCAACGCCGGCGTGCAGCACCAGCACACGCAGTACAGCTTGGTCGACACCATCATCCAGAGCTCGGCGGCGACGATGTCGACGGCGGGCAGTGGCGCGACGGCGACGTCGAACCTGCCGTCGAACGAAGACGCCTATAACGTGCAGACGTCCGTCGGCGTCACGTACAAGCAGCCGCTGTGGCGCGGCTTCGGCTCCGTCGCGATCGCGGACATCCACAAGGCGGACCTCAACGCGACGCAGGCGACGCTCAAGGCGCAGCTCGCCGCCGAGGACCTCATCAAGGACCTCGTGTCGTCGTACTGGGAGCTCGCGTACTCGACGTACGAAGTCGACGTCCGCACCAAGGCGCTCGAGCTCGCGCAGAAGCAAGACCTGTTGACTCACGAGCAGTTACGAGCCGGCGCGGTTCAGGAATCGGCGCTCAACGCGGTCAAGTACGAGCTCGCGACGCGCAAGGACAACATGCTCCAAGCCGAGACCGACATGGAGAAGAAGTCGATGGAGCTACGGCAGAAATGCGGTCTCCAGCTTCGCCAGCGCGACGTGGTGCTCCACCCGTCGGAAGACTTCACGATCGGCGACGAGGAGTTCGACATCGGCGAAGTGCTCGAGAAGAGCCGGACCTCGAACCGCAAGCTCGCGACGATCGCGATCGAAGAGAAGCTCGCCGACGTCGACGTCGACGTCGCGACCGACTCCGCGAAGGGCCAGATCGACCTCCAGGTCCAAGGCGCGCTGCTCGGCAACGGCGACAGCGTCGGCACGTCGTTCGACAGCACCGGCTCGTTCGGCGGCTTTCAAGTGAGCGCGAGCCTCAACATGTCGTTCGAGCTGTCGGGCGCGGCCAAACGGGCGCGCGACGCGGCGTTGGCCAAGCGCCGCCGCATCACGATCGATCGCATCGACACGGTCCGTCAGATCGAGAGCCAGACGACGCTCGCGGTCAAAGGCGTCGCGACGGCTCGGGAGCGGGTCGCGCTCGAGAAGGAAGCGATGGACGTCGCCGAGGAGAACGTGCGCACCGAGCGCGTCAACTTCATCGGCGGCAAGGCCGACAACTTCAAGGTCTTGCAGCGCCAGACCGAGCTGACCGACGCCCGCCTCAAGTTCGGTCGCGCGGTTGCCGACTATCACATCGCCGTCGCCACGCTGCAGTACCTCAGCGGCTACCTGCTCGAGCAGTACGGCGTCGACGTGCACGCGCACCAGCGCTGAGCACCCCTGGGAGACGACCAAAACGATCGTCTCCCGAGGGATGCAGAGTGCGGTCGCCACCCCTGGAACTCAGACCGTAACCCGCCGTATCCGCTGTCAACTCTGGATGGCACGACGCCTGCTGAAGGAGACATCATGCGCACCACCACCCTCTCCGCTGTTCTCGCCTCGATGCTCGCGATCGGCTGCGTGCCGATCGGCAGCACCAACGAGGACCGCAACCGCGTCGACGCCGGCGGCTCGGGCAGCTCGGACGCCGCGGACCCCGATTGCGACACGTCGAACATCGCGGTGCAGTCGGGTGACTTCAACTTCACGTCGGACGCGTCGTTGACCGCCCTGCCGAAGTCCTGCTGGCAGCTCGCCGGCAAGCTGACCATCGATGGCTCGATCACGTCGCTCGCCAAGCTCGGCGACCTGCGCAGCGTTGGTGACCTCGTCATCACGGACAGCGGCCTCACGACGATCAACACGCCGAACCCGCTCGCGGTGACCGGCTCGATCGACATCGAGACCAACAGCAAGCTCTCGGACCTGTCGAACCTGTCGCTGTCGACCGGCGCGACCGGTGGTAGCGCTTCGACGTGCACGTCGTTCCTCACGGCGGTCACGCTCAAGGGCAACACGGCGCTCACGTCGATGGGCGGGATGAACCAGCTCGGCTGCGTCATCGGCCTGACCGACATCGAGTCCAACACGAAGCTCAACGACATCGACCTGAGCAACGCGATTCGCCTCGAAGGCGGCCTGACGATCACGGGCAACACCGCGGCGACGACGCTCGAGCTCGGCAGCCTGACGTCGGTCACCGGCGCGATGGTGATCTCGGGCAACACCGCGCTGACGAACCTCGGTCAGTGGTCGTCGCTGCAGTTCATGCACGGGCCGCTGACGATCGACGGCAACTCGGCGCTGAGCACGCTCGCCGGCGTGATGAACGGCGCGGCCAACGGCACGGTCGGCACCGGCATCATGATCGAGGGCGAGCTCTCGATCACGAACAACGCGAAGCTCACCGAGCTCGGCGAGTTCCAGTACCTGTCGTGGGCTCAGCAGATCAACATCGCGAACAACGCGCAGCTCGACTACTGCGAAGCGCGCGAGGTCGGTTGCTGCGTCATCGATAGCTCGCCGTCGAACGTCAACATGGCGGCCATTACCGCCAATAAAGACACGACCTGTAACGGCGCGTCGTCGTGGTGCTTCGGCGGGAACAACAACCGCTGCCACAACGACTACACCGGTTACAACATGAACCAAGGCATCGAGTAACCACTGGCTCTCTCGCTCTACCTGAGGAGTCGACAATCATGCGCATCCACCACTTCATCATTGCTGCCGTGCTCGCTTCCGCCGCGAGCGCCGATGCCAAGCCCCGTCGCATCGTGATCCTCGACTTCGAGGGTCCACGCTTGCTCGCGGACCAAGGCCGCTCGGCGGTCGTTCAAGTGCTCAACGATTCGTACGACGTCGTGTCGACGAAGCGCTGGCAGGCGGCAAAGATGGCGGCGGTCGGGCGCGGCCCGCTGCAGTGGTCGACGGCCGCGAAGGCCTCCGGCGTCGACGCCGTCGTCGACGGCTGGGTCGATCCCGAAGGCATGCGCACGCACACGATGACCGTCGCGGTGAGCGATGCGATGACCGGCCGGCAGATCGACACGGTGTCGATCAAGATCACCGACAAAGGCATCGTCAGCGACGACGCGACGAAGAAGCTGACGAGCGGCCTCGATGACCTGCTCAACTGGGTCGACTCCGAAGGCTCGGAATCGGGATCGACCAAGCAGCTGCCGAACATTCTCGACGGCACTCCGACGCTCGGCGAGCATCACCCCAAGCCGGAGAAGCCGGCGGCTAACTGCGACGGCGACGACGACGACGACTCGAGCTGCGGCGACGACGACGACGATGACGATGCGCCCCGCCGCCACCACTCGCATTCACACAAGCACCACAAGCACCACAAGCATCACCGTCGCGACGACGGTGACGATGACGACGACGACGACCGCCGCGCCGACAGCAAGCACGCGGACGACAAGAAGAGCGACGCCAAGTCGATCGACAACGGCGACAAGACCACGGTCGCGACCGCCGACACGACGACGGCGTCGGCCACGGTGGACCAACCCGGCATCAGCGACAGCACGAAGAGCCTCATCGACATCTTCGGCCCCGACAGCGTCGAGATCAAAGCGATGACCGGCAAGAACCCGCTCGAGAAGCCGCACCCGTCGCCGCACGTCGAGATCTCGCTCGGTGGCTTCATGGCCGAGCGCGGCATGAGCTTCCAGCAGGACCCGCCCGATTTCCCGGCCACGCCGCCGTCGTACCCCGCGACCGGCCTCGACGGTCTCGCGATGCGCGGTGCGATCTATCCGTTCCCGGTCAACAAGAACGGCTGGGACCTCACCGGCATCGGCTTCGAGTTCTCGCTGCAGAAGTCGCTCGGCGCCGCGCTCGGTGCGAACGACACGGTCAACGATACCTATGGTCAATACTCGCTCGACTACCTCGCGTGGGAAGGCGGCATTCACTATCGCTATCCACTCGGCAGCATGGTCACGCTCGAGGGCTCGGTGAACTACGGCCGCGCCGCGTATCAGCTGGAGAGCGATTTCCCATCGACCGTGCAGATTCCCGATACGAGCTACGAGTAC
>DASXEF010000824.1:0-3033 GCA_036490255.1 Kofleriaceae bacterium | reverse complement strand
CTCAAGTGCGTTTGAAGATCCGCTTGCGCGGCGTCGACGTCCGCGTGCTCGTGCCCGCGAAAGGCGATAGCCGGCTCGTCGATCTCGCGGCGCGCAGCTATTTCCCGGAGCTGCTCGAATCCAAGGTTCGCTTCTACGAGTACACGCCGCGCTTCATCCACGCCAAGACGCTCGTCGTCGACGATGACGTCGCGATCGTCGGCACCGCGAACTTCGACAACCGCAGCTTCCGGCTCGACTTCGAGCTCGTCGCGGTGCTGTTCGGCACGGGCGCGAACGAGCAGCTCGCCGCGCAGTACGAGCGCGATCTCACCGATTCGCGCGAGATCGGCCGCGCCGAGTTGCTCGCGATGCCGTTCGTGCAGCGGCTCGGCCAGGCGTCGGCGCGGTTGCTATCGCCGCTGCTTTAGCGCGTGCACGACCACACCGGTCGCGGCGCCCGCGACCAGCGCACCGACCGCGACGAGCACCGCGTGATCGTGCAGCCACGCGAACGGCTTCTGCGCGACCTCGACGACGTGCTTGACCTCTTCGACGACGTGCTTGGGCCGCTCGAGCTTGTCTTCGACAAGCTGCTTGAGTTGGCTCAAGTGCGTTTGAAGATCCGCTTGCGCGGCGTCGAGCTCGACTTGCAACTGCTTGGGATCGCGCATCAGTGCGACAGCCCTTTCCCGATCGCATCCATCGTGTCGCGCGCCTCGTCGATCTGATGGCCGAGATCGCCATCGCCGGCATTGCCGCCGAGCTTCTTCGCGATGTAGAGCGCCGCACCGCCGCCGACGCCGATGTAGACGACCGACATGATCAGCATGCGGATCCACAGCTGCGGGATCACCGAGTGCAGCGCGAACACGACGGTCATGCACAACATCGCGAAGCCGATCAACGCGACGGTCGCGCCGAGCAACCCGATACCGAGCTTCTTGACGATCGACTCGAGCCGATAGACGAGCGCCGCGCGCCCCATCTCGAGCTCGTCGCTCGCGATCGTGCGGACGTCGTGGCCGATGTGCTGGAGCAATTCGCCGATGCCGGCGCTCGGCGACGGCGCGCTCATCGCGGCGCTCCGAGCCGATTGACGACGGTCTTCACGCCCGGCACGCGGCGCACGGCATCTTCGACCCGGCGCTTAGCATCGTCGTCGCTGATGGTGCCGGCGAGCGTCACGGCGCCTCCGGCGACCTCGATCGAGAAGCCGGTCGCGTCGTCGCGCAATGCGGCGACGATCATCGCGCGCAGGTCGTCGTCGCGAATCACCGGCTTCGGTTCGGGCGGTTTGTCGTCGGCGAGCGTGCTGCGCGAGCCCTGCGGCACGCGATCGACGGGATAGTGCATCGCGCCGGGCGCGCGCTCGTCGAAGTACTGCTGCCCCGCGGCATAGCCGCTCTGCCCTGGCCCGCTTCGCTCCGGTGGATTCGCCATGATCTAGTTCTCTGCAGTGCCCGTGCCTATTCGTACTCGTACTCGTACTCGTGCTCGTACTCGAAACCCGCGCGCCGGCCGGTCGCGAACCGCCGGTTTCGCAACAAGCGACTCGCCGTCGAATCGATTCTGAGATCGCGAGCAAGGCAGCGATGGTGAGCCTCGTGAGCTACCACGACGCGCGGGCTGCAGATCACCTTCGTCGAGAGACTGGCTACGATCTCGTACTCGAAACTGCGCGCCAGCCGCAGCGTGTTTTCGAGGTCCGACTCGAACCCGACTGGTTCGAGACAAGCGACTCGCCGTCGATCGATTCTAAGCTCGCGAGCAAGGCAGCGATGGTGAGCCTCGTGAGCTTCCACGACGCGCGGGCTGCAGATCACCTTCGTCGAGAGACTGGCCGCCGCGTGCTGATCGGTGCCTCGCAACTCGAGTACGAGTACGAGTACGAGTACGAGTACGATTTTACGTCCAGTATGGCGTGGCGCCCCATTGGCGATACACGCCCTGCGCGTAGTCGAGATCGCCGAGATCGGGCCAGTGCTCCTTGTCGAAGCCCTGCATCTGCTCGAGCGTCTGCTTGTTGACGTTGACGACGAAACGCTTCTTGGTCTCGTCGATCGTCAGCGTCGACCACGGCAACGCGAACAGCTTGCCGCCCATGCCGAGCAAGCCGCCGAACGACAGCACGGCATACGCGACGCGGCCCGAGACCACGTCGATCATCAGCTCCTCGATCTTGCCGATGTCTTGGCCCTCCAGATTGACGACCTTGTCGCCTTGGAGCGTCGAGGCACCAAGTGTCCTGCGAAACTTCATCATGTCGCTACTCCTTGGTTGAATGGCTCCCTCGTCGTCGGCTTCGACGCGATCGGCGTAGTAGTGGCTCGCGGCCGTGTCGTCGCCGTCGGTTCGATCCGCGTAGTAGTGCGTGCCGCACGGCTGACTGAAACGATCAGCCGCACTGTCGACGCGCGTATCGCGTGAGCTCGCCATGCAGCATCGAAACTGCATCGCGCGTGCCGCCGAGGCAAAATCGCTCGTTACGCGATGGCCATGCGCGCGACGACCTGCCACGCGGTGCGCTCGCCCGCTGCCCACCGCGTCGCTCGCGGCCCGGTGACCATCAGCCGCACGGTGCCCGACGTCGGCGCGAGCGCCTCGACGAACTTGCGCACGTCGTCGAGATCGCTCGTCGGATCGACGACGGCATACGGCACGCCGTGCGACCGCGCGCTGCCGAGTAAATTGCGCATCGCGGTAAACCGATCCGGCGTATTGCGATTCGGAATAACGACGACGAGCCCAGACGCGATGAGCAAGTTCGCGCGAACTGCAGCGCGCGAGCCTCGCTCGCGACACGGCGTCAACGCGCTCGCGATCGCATGCGGCAGCGGGCCGAGCTCGTCGCGCTCGTCGAGCGTCGAGAATCCGGTCGCGCCGAGCCCGACGGTCGCCGCTGCGCGATGCGCACCGCGCTCGACACCTGTTTGTCCCGAGTGAATGACGACGAGCACGATTGGACTCTACAAGTTTTGGTCGCATCGCGCAGCGAGCGGATTCGCACGGTGGGGTCGAGCACGGGACTTGCTCTCGTAGTGGTCTGTCATG
>DASXEF010000782.1:0-2143 GCA_036490255.1 Kofleriaceae bacterium | reverse complement strand
CCGCCATGCCTCGCACGCGATCGCGCCGGCCGAGACATTGTCGGCGAGCCACGCCGCCTGCGCGTGCACGGTCGGCGCGTCGAACATCATCGTCAACGGGACGTCGACCCCGAGCGTCTGCGACAACCGCACGGCGACCTCGGTCGCGACGAGGGAGTGACCGCCGGCGGCGAAGAAATCTTCGTCGGAGGTCGCCGGTGGTACGCCGAGCGCCGCGTGCCAGGCAGCCGCGACGATGCGTTCGAGCACCCCTAGCATCGAGCCGAGCTAGTATACGCGCGATGACGCCGTCGTGGTCGCCGAGCGCCGAGCGTGCTGCCGGATCGAACCTCGCCGCATTTGCACGACTCGCGCACGAGCGGTTCGGGGTCGCAGACGGCTATCCGGCGTTGCATGTGTGGTCGATCGCGCGCCCGGAGCAGTTCTGGCCGCTGCTGTGGCAGGTGCTCGGCATCGTCGGCCAAATGGGCGAGCGCGTGCTGGACGCAGGAGCGAGCTTCGCCGACGCCAGCTTCTTCCCCGACGCGCGGCTGTCGTTCGCGGAAAATCTCTTGCGCGACCGCAGCGATCGCGTCGCGCTCGTCGCGTGGACGATCGACGGTACGCGCCGCGCGATGAGCTCGGCCGAGCTCGCCGGCGAGGTCGCGCGGGTCGCGAGCGGCTTGCGCGGGCTCGGCGTCGCGCCCGGCGATCGCGTCGTCGCGGCGCTGCCGAACGCGATCGATGCCGTGGTCGCGATGCTCGCCGCGAACGCCGTCGGCGCGATCGGCTCGCTGTGCGATCCCGAGCTCGGCGAGACCGCCGTGATCGATCGGTTCGGCCAGATCGAGCCTGCCGTGTTGATCGCGCAGGCGCGCCGGCTCGAGTCGCTGCGCGCGAAGCTGCCGACGCTGCGCCATGCGATCGCGGTCGAAGATCTCGCGACGCTCGGCGATGCGACCGCGCCGCTCGACTGCACGCGCATGCGATTCGGCGATCCGGCGTTCATCTTGTACACGTCGGGCACGACGGGGCTGCCGAAGTGCATCGTCCACAACACCGGCGGTCAGCTGCTACAGCTGCTCAAGGAGCACGTGCTGCACTACGACGTGCGGCCCGGCGATCGCTTCTTCTATCAAACCAGCACCGGTTGGAACATGTGGTACTGGCTCGTGATCGCGCTCGCCGCCGGCGCGACGATCGTGCTGCGCGAAGGCTCGCCGCTGCGGCCGAAAAGCGACGCGCTGTTCGCGATGGCCGACGCCGAGCGGCTCACGCACTTCGGCGTGTCGCCTGCGTATCTCGCGCAGCTGCGCGCCGGCGCGATCAAGCCACGCGAGAAGTTCGAGCTCGCCGAGCTTCGCACCGTGATGTCGACGGGCGCGCCGCTTTCGGCCGCGCTCTACGACTACGTCTACGCCGAGATCAAAGCCGACGTGCACCTGATCTCGCTGTCGGGCGGCACCGAAATCAACGCGTGCTTCGTGACCGGCAACCCGATGGCGCCGGTGGTTCGCGGCGAGATCCAGTGCGCCGCGCTCGGCATGGCGAGCGACGTCGTCGACGATGACGGCAACTCGATCGCGAGCGACAAAGGCGAGCTCGTGTGCCGCGCGCCGTTTCCGTCGCAGCCGGTCGGGTCCTGGAACGATCCGGGCCGCGCGCGATATCTGGCGACGTACTTCGAGCGATTTCCCGGGATGTGGCATCACGGCGACTTCGCACAGCGCACGCCGAACGACGGCTGGATCATCCATGGCCGATCCGACGCCGTGCTCAAACCAGGCGGCCACAGAATCGGCACGGCGGAGATCTATCGCCAGCTCGAAGCGATCGACGCCGTCGCAGATGCGGTCGCGGTCGGCCAGCGCTGGCACGACGACGTCCGCATCGTGCTGTTCGTCGTGATGAAAGCCGATACATCGCTCGACGCCGCGCTCGAGCGCGAGATCCGCGCCGCGATCGCGCGCAACACGTCGCCGTATCACGTGCCCGCTCGGATCATCGCGGTGCCCGACATCCCGTACACGCGCACCGGCAAGAAAGCGGAGCTCGCGGTCCGCAACGCGATCCACGGCGAGCCCGTCACGAACGCATCGGCGCTCGCCAATCCGACATCGCTCGACGCGTTTCGCGAGCTACCGGGCTTGGCGCGCTAGCTGCG
>DASXEF010000774.1:0-1841 GCA_036490255.1 Kofleriaceae bacterium | reverse complement strand
CCGCGAACCCGCCGATCACGACGGTGCCCCGCTCGCCGAGGATGCTGAGCGAGCCTTCGAGATCGACCGGCCGCGTCGCGGTCGTCGCCTCGACGATCCCGAGCGCGCCGTTGGCGAACCGCAGCAACACGGCCGCGGTGTCCTCGGTCTCGATGTTGACGAGCTGCGTCGCCGTCATCGCGACGACGGACTCGACCGGCCCGAGCATCCACATCAACAGATCGACGTGATGACTCGCTTGATTCGCGAGCACGCCGCCGTCGAGCTCCCACGTGCCGCGCCACGCATCTTGATCGTAGTAATCCTGACGGCGGCACCAGCGCACGCGGACGGTGCCCATCACGAGCTTGCCAAACCGACCGGCTTCGAGCGCCTTGCGCAGGCGCTGGACAGGCAGGTTGTAGCGGTTCTGCTTCACCACGAACAGGCGCACGCCGGCGCGGTCGCAGGCGATGATCATCTCGTCGGCGTCTTCGAGCTTGAGCGCCATCGGCTTCTCGACGACGACGTGCTTCTTGTGCGCGGCCATCCGCACGACGTGTTGCGCGTGGTAGCCGGTCGGCGTGAGCACGTTGACGACGTCGATCTCCGGAACCTTCGCGATCATCTCGTCCATGTCAGCGAAGGCGGGGATGCCGAGCTTGTCGCCGATCGCTTTCGCTTTTGCGAGATCGATGTCGCACACCGCGACGAGCCGCGCATTCGGCGCGCGGTTGATGGCATCGACGTGCTTGCGCGAGATGCGGCCACAGCCGACGAGCGCGAACTTCAGATCATCCATGCGACTCCTCCGCGAAACGGCGAACCAGACGAGCGGGATTGCCCGCATAGATGCCCGGCTCGATCAGATCCTTGGTGACGACCGCGCCGGCACCGACGACGATGTCGTCGGCGATCGTGACCGGCAAGATCGTCGCGTTCGAGCCGAGGCTCACGCGGTTGCCGATCTTGGTCGAACGCCACAGAGCTTTGTTGCCGCGCGCGGGTCCGCCGTTCGCGAACACGTCGTTGATGAACATGACTCCGTGCGACACGAAGCAGTCGTCGCCGATCGTGACCAGCTCACAAATGAAGGCGTGTGATTGCACGCGAGTACGTGCGCCGACGACGACGCCGCGCTGGATCTCGACGAACGGGCCGACGAACACACCGTCACCGAGCGAGCAGCCGTAGAGGTTGACGGGCTCGACGACCGTGACGTTTTCGCCCGCGGTGACATCGACGATGCCGGCTTGCAGGCGGCGGATCATGGCGCTGTCTCCGTCGAAAATGCCTGGCGCATCCAGAGCTCGAGGACATACCACCGAAACAGGTCGGTGTAGAACACGCCGCTCGGCGGACGGTCGAGCTGCGCGCGAACGGTCGCCGCGTCGAGATAGCCGGCGCTCGCATGCGCATCGCCGAGCAACTCGGCGACGTGCGCCTTGCCCTGCTCGAGCCAGATCGCCTCGGGGGTGACGAAGCCCATCTTGTCTTTGCGCCATTGCACCGCCGGCGGGAGCTGGCCTTCCATCGCGGTGCGAAAGATCCACTTGGTCCAGCCGCCGCGCATGATCAGCGGCAGTGGCAACTTGAACAGATGCTCGACGATTCGGTAGTCGAGCAGTGGCGTGCGCGACTCGATCGAAAACGCCATCGAGTTGCGATCGGCGAAACGGAGCAACGCGGGCAAGCTGAACTGGAACGTATCGGCGTAGAGCTTCGCGCCGAGATCCTGCATCGACGCCGCGCGCTGGTCGATCCAATCGAGCCGGCGCGATGCGAACCGTGCATCGAGCTCGCGATCGATGACCATCCGGCCGCGGCCTTCTGGCGCGAGCCGCGGCGCGAGCGCGGTGCGA
>DASXEF010001014.1:0-10976 GCA_036490255.1 Kofleriaceae bacterium | reverse complement strand
AGCCGGCGCTGGATCTCGGCGTCGAGCACGTCGGGCGCGACCGCGCGGTAGGCATCGATCAGATCGGCTTCGCGGCCGAGCTCGCCGGCCAAGCGCTCGGTCTCGGCGACGACGCGCGCGAGCTCGGGCTCACCCGCGGCGTAGCGCAACGCCTGCAGCTGCGCAGCGAACGCGCCGGCTTTGTCGTTCAGCCGATGCTCGCGCAGCATCACGACCTCGCTCAGCGCGCGCAGCTTCGTGCTCGGATCGTCGGTCCACTCGGCCTGGCGCAGCGACAGCTGCGCGATGCGCTCGTCTTGCGCCGACGCGGCGTAGACCGGCCGCAAGATATCGGCGGCGACGACGCGCAGATCGTGATCGGCGAGCGCCGCTTCGACTGCGGACAACGCCTCGCGATGTTGCGGATCGCTCTGCAGCACACGATCCCAGCGATCGAGCGCTTCGGTCGGCCGCGCGAGCGGACCGCCGAGCAGCTTCGCGATCTCGACGTGCAGCGCGAGCGCGCTGTCGCCGTGGTCGGCGGCGGCCTGGCGCTCGTATACGTCCAGCAAGTCGGCGTTGCGATTTGCGGCGCGATACAGCCGCGCCAGCTCCGCGAGTGCACGGGGCTCGTGGCCGTCGTGATCGAGAACCTCGAGCCACGCCGCGATCGCCTCGTCGGGCTCGCGCAGCTTGGTCTCGTCGATCTCGGCGATCCGCGACAGCAGCTCGATCGCGCTACCGCCGGCATCGATCATCCGGCGCAGCACGTCGATCAGCTCGCGCCACTGCTCGCTCGCCTGGTGCAGGCGCTCGAGCGCGTGCAGCGCTGCGGGATCGGTCGGCTGATCGTGCAACACGTCGTGCCACGTCGCGATCGCCGCGACGCGATCGTGCAGCTGCTCTTCTTCGAGCACGGCGACGCGGCCGAGCAGCCCGCGGCGCTCGCCGATATCTTCCGCCCACTCGGCCTGGCGGCGGATCACGCCGCGCAGCTCGGGCCACTGCTGGCCCTCTTCGTACAGTCGCGCGAGCGCGGCGCTCGCCCGACGCGTCGTCGCCGGCGACGACAGATCGGCCTCGAGCAACCTGCGATACGCGGTGATCGCGCGCGGCGCGTCGCCGAGCTGCGTGTCGTAGTACGTCGCGAGCTCGCTCAGCAATGCCGCCCGCGTCGCGACATCGCCTTCGGGCGTCGCGTCGACCGCGGCTTCGAGCGCGGCCATCGCTTCGGGCCAGCGCTGCAGCCATTGCGCGAGCCGCGGGATCTCGATGCGCGCGCGCTCGTCGGCGGGCTCGAGCTTGAGCACCTCGAGCCACGCTTCGAATGCATTGCGATTCGAGCCGAGCTCGGTCTCTTCGAGCTGCGCGATGCGCGCGAGCAACAGCGCCGCTTCGGTGCCGCTCGCCATCGTACGCAGCACGCGCAAGATGCCGCCGAGATCCTTCCACAGCTTGTCGCGCTCGTAGAGCGGCTCCAAGATCCGCGCGACGCGGAGCCGCACGTTGTTGCCCTTCGGATCGGTCAGCAGCTCTTCGAGCAGCTCGCGACCGTCGGCGTGGCTGCGCTGGCGAGCGAGCACGTCTTCGAGCAGATCGACCGACCTGCCCGGCTCGCCGAGCTCGTGCGCGAACAGCACCGCGCGGCGATACGCCAGCTCGATCAGGCGATTCGGATCTTGCGTAAAGTCGGCCTGGCGCGCGAGCAACGCCTCGAGCTCGGGCCACTGCTTCGCGTCGGTGTAGAGCCGATCGAGCGCGCGGTTCGCATCGGCGTTGCCGGGATCGAGCTCGAGCGCGCGGCGATACGCGGCGATCGCGCGCGTCGCGTCGGCGAGCATTTGCTCTTCGAGCACCGCGAGCTGCATCAGCGACGCGAGCCGCGTCGGCTCGCTCGGCGTGACGTCGGCGCGACGCTCGAGCAAGTTGCGCAGATCGACCCAGCGCTGATCGGCGCGACACGACGCGATCAACGAATCGAACGCGTCGGGCGCATCCGGCTCGACCTCGAGCACGACGAGCCACGCGCGCTCCGCGGTCGCGCGATCGCCGAGCCGTTCACCCGCGAGCTGCGCGAGCTCGGTCGCCGCCGCGCGGAGCTCGCGCGGTTGGCCACCGGCTTTCTGCAGCGCGAGCATCGCGGTGCCCAAGTGACGCGACCATTCGCCGTCGCGACCGAGTTGCGCGGCAAGCGCCGCCAACGCCGCGCGCACGCTCGCATCGCCGGGCGCCGCGCCGAGCACGCGCAAGCCCGCCGTCCACGCCGCCGCGGGATCGCCGAGATCGACGTGATAGAGCCGCATCAGCGCGCGATCGAGCTCGAGCTGCTCGGCGGGCCGCGCGGCCGCACGCAAGATCTCGAGCGCCTGCGCGTGATGCACGGACTGCCGATTCGATTCGAGGTGCGGCAGCACGAGCTTGACCGCGGGAATGCGCGCGTCGCCGAGCTCGAGGCCGAGATCGAGTGCGAGCCGCGCGAGCGCGTCGACCGCACCGGTGCGCGACGTGCCGCCGGGCGCCGGAATCGCGAGCGCGTCTTTGTAATACGCGAGCGCCTTCGCCGGCCGCTCGAGGCTGTGCTCTTCGAGCGAGCCGAGCCGCATCAGCAGCTCGAAGCGCGGCTGACCATCCGGCGTCTGCTTGAGATCTTCGGCGAGCACTTCGGCGAGCGATTCCCAATCGCCGCGCGCTTCTTCGACCTTCGCGAGCGCGCGTAGCGCGTTGCGATAGCCCGGCACCGCTTTGAGCGCCTCTTTATACGTCGCCGCTGCGCCGTCGAGATCGACGAGCTTCTGCTCCTGAATCGCGGCGGCTTCGACGAGCAGCTTCGCGCGCGCCGTCGCATCGCTCTCGCGCATGGCGCGCCGCCGGAACGACGCCAGCAGCTCGCTCCAATCCGCGACGTGCGATGCCAGCTCTTCGAGCGCGTTCTCGGACTCGCGATCGTCGTTGGCGACCTCGAGCACTTTGCGGTGAAAGCCGCGCGCGAGCTCGACGTCGTTCAAGCGGCGCTGCGCGATCCGCGCGAGCTCGCGATACAGCTTCAAGCGCGTCGCATCGGTGAGCCCGCCGGCGCCGAGCGCGCGCTCGAACGCGGCGACGACCTCGCGCCACTGATCGGGCTCGCTCGCGAGCCGCATGACGTCGTCGTAGAGCGACGTGCTCGACGCCGCTTTCGGATCGATCTCGAACGCGCGCAACGCCCACGTGAACGCGAGCGTCTTGCTCGCGAGCTTCTGCTCGCAGAGCTGGCGGATCTGCGCGATCTTCGCGAGCCGCGCGTCGCGATCGGTCAGCCCGCCGAGCTCGATCTCGCGCATCGTGAGCAGGCGCGTCCACTTTTCCTGCTTCTCGTAGATCGGCGCGAGCGCGATCGCCGCCGGGATATTCTGCGAATCGACCGCGAGCACGCGCTCCCACGTCGCGCGCGCCTTCTCGACGAGTGCAGGGTTTTTCTCGGCGCGCTTTTGCGCGAGCTGCGCCGCGCGCTCGACGAGCGGCAACCGCTTGTCCTTGCCGTCGAGGCGATCGGCGATCGCGAGCAGCGCGTCGACGAGCTCGTCCTCTTGGCCGAGCCGCGCGTAGAGCTGCTCGAGCCCGGCGAAGTCGCCGGCGACTGCATAGAGCTCGCGCAGCGTGCGCAACGCCTTCGCGTGATTGGGCTCGAGCTCGAGGATCTCTTGCCACGCCGCGGCCGCTTGCTGCGGCGCGGTCAAGCGCTCGGCGTAGACCTGGCCGAGCTTCTCGAGCAGGCCGATCGCAGCGCTTTTCTGCGCACCGCCTTCGGCGGATGCTGCGCGCCCGACCTCGGCCGGGCTTGCATTCGCGGTCTTCGCGCGCAACAGGCCGACCTGGCGATGCAGGATCTCGGCGAACGCGAGGTGCCGCTTTTCGCGATCGTACAAGCTCGCGAGCGACGCCAACGTTTCGGCTGCATCGGCCGCGGGCGTCTCGCCGAGGATGCGGTTGTAGATCTCGATCGCGAGCCGCGTGTCGCCGAGCCGCTCGGCGGCGAGTCGCGCCATCTCGCTCTGCTTCGCGCGCCGGTCGCCGGCGGGCAGCGTGCGCGATTCCTTGCCGAGCAGATCGATCAGCTGCCGCCACTGCCGGCGCTTCGTGTAGATTTCTTTGAGTCGTGCGACCGCGTCGGAGTCGCTCGGCGCGAGCTCCGCGAGCTTCTCGAGCGGCTTGATCGCGTTCGCGAAGTTGCCGAAGCGCTCGGTCCACAGATCGGCGACCTCGCGCAGCAGCCCCACGCGCTGCGCGTCGGGCACGTTCGGCGCTTCCGACTTGCGCGTCAGCACCGCGATCAGATCGTTCCAGCGGCCGAGCGCGCGGAACTTCGCGGCGAGCTCGTCGCCGGCACGCGCGTTCTCGGGATCGAGCTTGAGGATCGCGTTGTAGGTGTTGATCACCATCACGTCGAGCTTCAGGCGATCGCGATAGATCTCCGCGACCTCGAACAGCCGCGCGACCTTGCTCGCGACGTCGGCATCCGGCAGCCGATCGACTTCGTCCTTCATCAGATCGAGCAGCGCGTTCCACTTCTCGGTCTTGCGATACAGCCGCTGCAACGCGGCGCGCGCTTGCTGCGACGTCGGATCGGCGCGCAGGTGTTGCTTCCACGCTTCGATCGCTTTTTCCGGGTTGTTCTGCGATTCGGCGAGCTCGGCGACCTCGGCCGAAACCGGCCCCGAGCCGCCTTGCACCTGCTTGAGCATCGTCATCAGCTTTCCGGTCTCGCCCTTCGCGGTGTAGTAGCTGCGATAGAAATCGAGCGCCGCCGGGTGCGTGGCCTCGACCTTGCGGATGCGGCGAAAATATTCTTCGGCCTGCTCGAGATCGCCGACGTGCTTCCACAGCACCATCGCGATCTGCAGCAGCATGCCGATGTCCTCGCTCTGCCCGGCGCCCGGGTTCGTGCGCGCGCGCAACGCGGCCTGATACGCGGCGACGACGGCAGGCCAATCGCCTGTAGCCGCCGCGGCGTCGGTCACGAACCGCAGCGCACGCGGATGCGTCGGATCGAGCTGGAGCAGGCGGCGGAGCGCTTTGTCGCTGCGCTGCGCATTGCTCGCACGCACGAGCTCCGACAGCGCGATGAGCGCGGCGATCTTCTCGTCGTTGCTGCCGGATTTTTCGGCGCGCGCGTCGTAGAGCTCGATCAGGTCGTCGGTGCGCTTCGCCCGGCGATACAGCCGCGCGAGATGAAACGCGGCCTTGCCGCCGACGCGTTCTCGCGGCTCGATCTCGAGCGCCTTCTTCAAATACTGCTCGGCCTCGGGCGCGTCGGCGGCGAAACGAACGTACGCCTCCGCCGCCGAGACATAGAGTTGCGTCGCGAGGCTGCGGTCGGTCGAGCTCTGCGCTTCTTCGACGAACTTCGCGGCGAATTTTTTCCAGTTTTTCTCGGCGACGGAGATCTCTTCGAGACCCTCCTTCGCCATCGCGTCTTGCGCGCGCAGCTCGAGCGCCGCGTCGAACGCAGCACGCGCACCGGGGACATCGAGCAGCTCGCCGTCGAGCACGAGGCCGCGCTCGATCTGGAGATCGGCCTTGCGATCGCGATCCTCGGCGGCGGCGAGCTCGGCGTCGAGCAGCGCGATCACCGCGTCGGGCCGGCCGCGTTGCGCCAGCGTCTGACGCGCCTGCGCGAGCCGATTTTCACGCTGCGCCGCCGGGGTCGCGCGCGCTGCCTGGGCGAGCGCTTCGAGCGCCTGAGATTCGTCGGGATCGTGCTCGAGTACGGCGAGGATCGAAAAAAGGTCGGCCATGGCCCCGGAGGGTCCTGATGCTATCGGAGATCGTCCGGAGTGGGTGCCGGGTCGTCGCGCTTTTCGCAATGTTGTATACGTTGCGCGCAGGTGTCGAAAAGCTCGCTCGCATACCTCAAGCCGTATCGGAGGGTGCTCGCATTCGGCGTGCTCACCGTGATCGCGACGAACGCGTGCTACCTCGGCGTCGTCAAGTACTTGAGCCAGTCGGTCCAGGCGCTCAAAGACGATCGCCTCGACGATGTTCCGCGCGGAGTGATCTTGCTCGTCGTGTTCGCGATCGCCACCGCGATCACGCGAATCGGCTCGCGCGTATGGATTTTCAACGCCGCGCGCGCGGCTGAATACGATTTGCGCAGCGATCTGTTCGGCCATGCGATGCGGCTGTCACCGGCCTACTACCGCGACCATCCGACCGGCGACGTGATGTCGCGACTGACCAACGACGTGCAGGTCGTGCGCGCGATGTGGGGCGCCGGGCTCGTTCATCTGGCGAACTTCGTGACGTCGTTCGTGACGGTCGTGCCGTTCATGCTCGTCATCGATCCCAGCGTCGCGCTGGTCGCGATCGTGCCGTACCCGCTGATCTTCGTCGTCGGTCAGGCGCTGTCGAAGCGGATCTATCGGACGCAGCGCGAAGTCCAAGCGGAGCTCGGCGGCCTGTCGGCGCGCATCGGCGAAGATCTCGGCGCGATCCAGGTCATCAAGACGTACGGGCTCGAACAGCTGCGCCGCACCGGCTTTTTGGCCGGCAGCAAACGGCTGCTCGACAAGAACATGGATGCCGCGAAAGTTCGCGTGCAGCTCGGGCCCACGCTCAATGCGCTCGCCGCGACCGCGACGGCCGTGTTGTTGTTGATGGGGGGCCGCGCGGTGATTCACGGCGAGATGAGCGTCGGCGGTTACACCGCGCTGTCGGCGCTGCTCGCGCGCCTGGTCTGGCCGACGCTGACGCTCGGCTTCATGCTCGCGCTCGTCCAACGCGGCCGTGCATCGTGGACGCGGCTCATCCAGCTGCAAGACACCGCGCCCGATATCGCCGACGGCGATGGCGAGCCGCTGGAAAAATCGGCGCGACCCGCGCACGTCTCCGTCACCGGTCTGACGATCCAGGTCGGCGAGCGCAAGTTGCTCGACGACATCAGCTTCGAGCTCGAGCCCGGAACGGTCACGGCGATCGTCGGCCGCACCGGCGCCGGCAAGTCAACGCTCGTCGAGGCGCTGTGCCGCTTGATCGCGGTGCCACCCGGGTCGATCGCGATCGACGGCCGCGACATCACGTCGCTGCCGCTCGCATCGCTGCGCGCACAGATCGGCTACGCGCCGCAAGAAGCGTTCTTGTTCTCCACGACGATCGCCGACAACATCGCGATGGGCTACGGCGCCGGCACCGCGATTCCAGCCGCGCGACGCGCCGAGCTCGAGCGCGCCGGCGCCGCCGAAGCTGCGCCGGATCTTTCGGGCGAGCCGCGCATCGTCGCCGCCGCCGAAGCCGCCGGGCTGATTCGCGATCTCGCCGTGATGCCCGAAAAGCTCGCGACGATCGTCGGCGAGCGCGGCATCACGCTATCGGGCGGTCAACGCCAGCGCGTCGCGCTCGGTCGCGCGCTCGCCGCGCAGCCACGCTTGCTCGTGCTCGACGATTCGCTGGCGTCGGTCGATGCCGAGACCGAGCGCGTGATTCTCGGCAACTTGCGCAAGGTGATGAGCGGCCGCACGGCCGCGTTGATCTCGCATCGCGTCGCCGCGATCAAAGACGCCGATCAGATCATCGTGCTCGATCAAGGCAAGGTCGTCGAACGCGGCACGCACGCGCAGCTGATCGCGCGCGGCGGCGTCTACGCCGAGCTCTATCGCACGCAGCTCGATCGCGAGCTCGATGTTCGTGAGGCCGGTTGATGGCGACGGCGGAAGCTCCTCGGCGAACCGGCGTCGAAGCCGAGCAGGTGCTCGGCAAAGCGTACGACCTGCGGCTCATGCAGCGCGTCGCGAAGTACGTGCGGCCGCACAGCGCGCTGCTCGGCGCGTGGGTCGTGTTCATGCTCGCCGGCATCGCGTGCGACGTCGCGCAGCCCGTCGTCGTGATGTACGCGCTGCAACATCACATCCTCAAGTTCGATATCAACGCGCTGCCGCTCGACGCCGGGATCTACTTCGCGCTCGTGGTCAGCCAAGCCGGCGCCGCGTTCTTCGAGCAATGGTTCTTGCAGCTCGCCGGCCAGCGCACGATGCACGACCTGCGCGTGTCGATCTTCGATCACGTGCTCGCGCAGCGCGCGGCGTTCTTCGATCGCATCCCGGTCGGTCGCTTGATGACGCGCATGACGAACGACATCGAGAGCCTCAACGAGATGTTCGCGCAAGGCGCGATCACGCTGATCGCCGACGCGATCAAGGCGATCGTGATCGTCGTCGTGATGATCGACATCGCGTGGAGCTTGTCGTTGATGACGTTCCTGACGCTGCCGCTCGTCGTCGTCCTCGTCGAAGTCGCACGGCGCGCGATGCGCAAGTCGTTCCGCCAGATCCGCGTGCGGCTCGCCGCGATGAACGCGTTCGCACAAGAGCATCTGTTCGGAATTCGCGTCGTCCAGCTGCTCGGCCGCAGCGCCACGGCACAGCGCGAGTACGACGAGATCAACGCCGGTCACCGCGACGCGTATCTGCTGCAGATCCGCGCCGACGCCGCGATGTACGCGCTGGTCGAAGCCATCAGCTACATCGCGGTCGGCCTCATCATCTGGTACGCGTCGGGCCATCGCGCCGCCGATGCCGCGACGATCGCGGTCGTCGTCGCGTTCATCGAGTACGTCAACAAGTTCTTCATCCCGATCCGCGACCTGTCGGCGAAGTACGCAGTGATGCAGGGCGCGATGGCGGCAAGCGAGCGCATCTTTCAATTACTCGACACCCACGAATGGGACGGCGGCGAGCCGACCAACGCGACGTTGGTCTCGCGCTCGGATCGCAAGCCGCAGGCGAGCACCCCGGTGATCGAGCTCGCCGACGTTCACTTCACGTACGGCGCCGAGCCCGTGCTGCGCGGCGTGAACGTTCGCGTGCCGCGCGGCGCGACCGTCGCGCTCGTCGGGGCGACCGGCTCGGGCAAGTCGACCGTGATCAAGCTGCTGACGCGGCTCTACGAGCGCACGTCGGGTTCGATTCGCATCGACGGCGTCGACGTCCGCGACATCGGGCTGCCCGAATTGCGCAGCCGGATCACCGTGGTGTCGCAAGACGTCACGCTGTTTGCCGGCACGCTCGCCGAGAACATCACGCTCGGCAAGCCCGCCGATCGCGCGCAGCTCGAAGCCGCGGTTCGTCGCGTCGGGCTCGATCGCGCGCTCGGCCGCCGCGCCGGGTCGAACGATCTGTCACGGCTCGACGAAAAGGTCGCCGAGCGCGGCGCGAACTTCTCCGCCGGTGAGCGCCAGCTGGTCGCGTTCGCACGCGCCCTGTTGAGGAACCCGGAGATTCTCATCCTCGACGAGGCGACCGCGCACGTCGATCCCGAAGCCGAGATCCTGATCGAGCGCGGCGTCCACGAGCTGATGCTCGGCCGAACGACGCTCGTCATCGCGCATCGCCTGTCGACGATCCGCAACGCCGATCTGATCGTCGTGATGGACAAAGGCCAGATCGTCGAGCAGGGCACGCACGACGAGCTCGTGGCCAAGGGCGGGCTCTACGCCGCGCTCGAGAAGACGTTCCGCCGCAAAGACTAGGGACGTAGTCCAGTAGCGCAACTTCGCGGCCGCAAGCTCCGGAAATCCTTGGGTGCGTGAGGGACGGACTAAAGCGAGCGCAGTCCGTCAGCGGTGATCTCGTCGCCGACTCGTCGAAACGCACCCGAGCTGTGAACGCACGTTGTTGCGTTCGCTTTAGTGCGTCCCTCGCACCCATAACAATCTCGCGACGTTGCAGCCGCGAAGTTGCGCTAATGGACTACGTCCCTACTGCGAGTGAACACTTTGTGCGTCCCGCCTTCGATCTGGATGCGATCGACGACGAGCGCGCTGCCGTCGCCGGCGTGGAGCTCGTCGCCGAGTGCCGGAATCGTCGAGACCGAGCCGACGATCATGTCGTGGACGATGTGACCGTCGGGTGCGAACACTTGGATCGGGTACAGCATGGCCAACGGGTTTGCCATGCCGTCGTGTCCGCAGCGTCCCGGATGATCGGCTAGCTCGTGACGATTCAGCGAATGTCTTGCACGTACTGCTGCGGGACGGGCTCGCCGGTCAGCGTGTCGAGGAACGCCTCGAGGTCGCGCTTTTCCTGTGACGTCAGGTGCAGCGGCTTGATCTCCTTCGTGCCGAGGTACGTGCCCTCGGGATCGCCACCGCGATCGTAGAAGTCGATCACCTCGGCGAGCGTCGCGACCTGACCGTCGCGGAAGTACGGGCCGGTCTCGGCGACCTGGCGCAGGCCTTTGGTGCGCCAGAGCCCGACGCCGATCGTCTGCTCGCAGTAGTTGCCGTCGCGGCGCGTGTGCGGGTCATCGCTGAAGTGACCGTTCACGTTGAAGTCGCCGCCGGCGATCGTCGGATCGCAGATCAGCGGCTGGTTCGCGACGCGACCTTTCTCGGTCGGATCGGCGAACGGCGACTTCGTCTGATCGATCTCGAGGCCGATCGTGTGGAAGCTGTCGTCCGAGAGCAGCGGCGTGTTGTGGCAGCCGACGCAGTTGCCCTTGCCGATGAACACGCGCAAACCGCGTTGCGCGGACGCGCTGATCGCGTGGCGATCGCCGGCGACGAAGCGATCGAACGGTGCATCGCGGCTGACGAGGTGGCGCAAGAACGCCTCCATCGCCTTGCCGTAGTTGACGAGCACGCGATTGACGAGCTCTTGGTCGCTCGCCGACAAGCTGTTCCAGTTTGCGGTGTCGGTATACGGCGAGCCGGTCGCCGGAAACCGCGCGTAGTTCGCGAGCGCCGGGTCGAGCGGATACTCGGGGAACGCGGCGTCGTAGTCGGCGCGGTAGTGCTCGAAGATCACGTGCGCGAGCTGGAGCCGGCTGCCGTTCTGCACCGGCGGACCCTCGGGCTCGCTCTGCGCGTCGAACCACTCCGAATCGGAGTAGCCGTCGTTCTCGCGCCAGTGCGCGCCGGTCGAGCGGTTCACGTAAAACACCGTGTTGACGATGCTCGACACGTTGCGCGTCATCCACAACGAGCCGAGCGCGGTCGCGTTCGGAATCGGGCCGCCGTTGTTCGAGCG
>DASXEF010000732.1:0-10800 GCA_036490255.1 Kofleriaceae bacterium | reverse complement strand
CGTGGAGCTGCAGCACGAGGTCGTCGCCGACGTAGATCCTGCGATAAATATGCTCGTGATCGCTCGGCGGGCTGCCGGTTGGCTCGGCGCTGCCGAGGATGCGCGCATACCAGCGCGCCGACGCGACGACGTCGCGAACGGCCAGGATCGGCTGAGCCTTGATCATGCGCTTACGATACAGTCGCGCTCGCATGGAGACCGACAAGAGTCCGTGGAATTGGCTCCTGCTCGTGCCGATCGTGATCCCGTTTTGCACGTTCATCTATAACGGCTCGGATCCGTATCTGTTCGGCTTCCCGCGGTTCTACTGGCTGCAGCTGTCGTTCGTCGGCTTGGGCGCGGCGTGCGCCGGCATCGTCTATTACAAGACCCGGAAGCGCCGCTGATGCACACGACACAGCTCGTCATCTTCACGACGCTGTTCGTGATCGTCGCCGGCCTCGGCTTCGTCGCCGCGAAATGGCGCCGGCCCGCGACGATGGATCACCTCGATGAATGGGGCCTCGGCGGCCGCAACTTCGGCGCGTGGGTCACGTGGTTCTTGATCGGCGGCGACTTGTATACGGCGTACACGTTCGTCGCGGTGCCGGCGCTGCTCTACGCGGCCGGCGCGTACGGCTTCTTCGCGATGCCGTACACCGTCGCGACGTATCCGCTCGTGTTTCTCGCGCTCGTGCGGTTGTGGTCGGTCTCGCACAAGCACGGCTTCGTGACGCCGGCGGATTTCGTGCGCGCGCGGTTCGGCTCGCCGACGCTCGCGTTGCTCGTCGCGATCACCGGGATCGTCGCGACGATGCCGTACATCGCGCTGCAGCTCGTCGGCATCGAAGCGGTGCTCAAGCAAATGGGGCTCGGCGGCGACGTGCCGCTGATCATCGCGTTCGCGATCCTCGCCGCGTACACGTATCAAAGCGGCTTGCGCGCGCCGGCGCTGATCGCGTTCGTCAAGGACGCGCTGATCTACATCGTGATCATCGCGGCCGTGATCTACATCCCGTATCAGCTCGGCGGCTGGGGCAAGATCTTCGACGCGGCGAGCGACAAGTTCCACGGCCATCTCACGCTCGGCGACGGCCAACAACTACCGTTCCTGACGCTCGCGCTCGGCAGCTCGTTCGCGCTGTTCTTGTATCCGCACTCGGCGACGGCCGTGCTCGCGAGCAAGAACCGCGACGTGATCAAGCGCAACATGGCGATGCTGCCGGCGTACTCGTTCTTGCTCGGCTTGATCGCGTTGCTCGGCTTCATGGCGATCGCCGCCCACGTCACGCCGACCGACCACGATCCGAACACGATCGTGCCGGGCCTGTTCGACAAGATGTTCCCGTCGTGGTTCGCCGGCATCGCGTTCGCGACCGTCGGTATCGGCGCGCTCGTGCCGGCCGCGATCATGTCGATCGCCGCGGCGAACTTGTTCACGCGCAACATCTTCGTCGAGTACATCGCGCCCGATGCCACGCACGCGACGCAAGCGCGCGTGTCGAAGCTCGCGTCGCTATTCGTCAAGTTCGGCGCGCTGCTCTGCATCGTACTGATCAATCCGCAGTTCTCGATCGATCTGCAGTTGATCGGCGGCGTGATCATCTTGCAGACGTTTCCCGTCGTCGGGCTCGGCCTGTTCACGCGGTGGTTTCATCGCACCGGGCTCATCGCCGGCTTGGTCTCCGGCATGACCGTTGGCTTCGTGCTGCTCTATCTGACGCCGAACGCGAACACGCATCGCGAGCACTTCGGCGGCTCGGCGTATCACCTCGGCGGCGTGTCGATGTACTCGGGCCTGATCGCGGTCGCCGTCAACCTCGCGGTCGCCGTGATCGTCACGCTGATCGCGCGCGCGATGAAGATCCCCGACGGCGTCGACGCGACGCAGCCCGCCGATTACTTCTGCGACAGGAACTGAGGCAAGTACTCGGTCGTCACCGGGCGATCGACGAAGTCGGTGTAATCGTCGGCGAGGTCGTAGAACGTCGGATCGTGCGGCCGATGCGTGACCAGCACGTCGTGCAGGCACCAGCCGTAGCCGCTATCGCAACCGGTGTTCGGCACGGTGACCTCGAACGTCGTTGCCTTCGGGGCGTAATCATCGCCGAGCGCCTTCGCGCTCGCGTTGTTCTCGGAGTAACCCTCCGCGAGCGTCGGATCGTGCGCGTAGGCGAACGTGATCGCGCCGAGGTCCGCGATGATGTCGTCGGTCAAGCCGGTGCCGCCGCCGTCGAGGTTCGCGTACGAGATCCGCGCGAGCACGTCGGTCTGGCCGGCGGCGTACAGCTGATCGAGCAGCTCGTGCGCGACGTAGGTGCCGCTCGAATGCGCGACGACGATGATCGGCGAGACGCCGTCGTCGATCGTCTCGAAATGCGCGCGCAGCTTCGAGTTGCCGATCTCTTTCGCGGCGTAACTCGGATCTTCGGGGCCTTGCACCGCGTAGATCCGGCCGAAGCCGCTGCCGCCGAGCAGCGCATCGACGAGCTCGTTCGACCACGCCGCCGAATACGACAGCTCGGCCGAGTAGCCGCCGTACGCGATCAAGACGGCGCTGCCGGCGTTGACCTGCTGATATTCGACGCCGTAGCCGACGCTCGTCCAGCCGGGGTCGGCTTGCTGCTCGACGTCTAGTCCGGAATCGGAATCGCCGGGCACGTTCGACGCGCACGCGGTGAGCAAGACAAACGCTGCGACTCGCACGCGCTCGCCGTTTGCGAGCTGCGCGCCATTCGCATCACGTGCACGAACGCGCGGTTGGCTTGGAAAAGCTGCTCACTGCCGAGGGCAGTGAGGACCGAATGTTCCGCGCAGAGTCCTGCGCGATCGGCTACTGCTCGTGCGCGTCGGTGCGGCCGAGTGCGTCGAACCGCCAGTTGATGCCGAGCGAGAGCAGATCGACCTGCGTCTTGTACGTGCCGGGCAACGTCTCCGTGCCCGACGCCGTGACCGAGTCGAAGAACGCGTGCTGGTAGCCGAGGTCGATGCGCAGATCCGGGATGATGTCGAAGCCGGCGCCGATCGAGATCGCCGTGCTGTCACCGTCGGTCAACGACGGCGACACCGTCGCGGTCGGCTGCGACGAGATGCTGCGCAACGCGCCGAGCCGGAGCGTGAGCTGCGGCAGGAACGGCACGTTCTTCCACTCGCCTGCGAGGCGGTAGACCTGCGTGTCGTTGTAGTCGCGCGGCACCGTGACGGTGAAGCCCGTGTCGCCGATGAACGTGTCGGAGTGATAGACGCTCCAGAACTCGTTCGTGAACTCGGCCATCACGGTCAGATCGGGAATGATCTCGTACGCCGCGCCGGCGTGGAGCTCCGACGGCAGCGCGATCTGCTCGGTCACGCTCTGATCTTGCAGCGTGGTCGTGAACGCCGGCGGCACGTCGGTGAAGTGCGCGTTGCCGTCGATCTGCGTCGAGCCCTTGTACTTGAACGAGACCGCCAGCGAGAGCGGGATCCACGGCAGCTTGCCGTTCGCTGAGAGCAAGAACGTGTTCGATCCGCCCGACATGCCGATGCCGGCATCGCCGTAGTGATCGATGAAGTTCACTTCTTGGTGCAGCTCTTCGGTGATCTGATAGCGGACGTACGCCGCGCCGATGCTGAGGAACGGCAGCGGCTGGAAGCCGGCGCCGGCGGTGAGCTGATAGACCTTCTGGTCGACGCTCTGGATGTATTCCTGACCGGGCCAGCCCGCGGGCCAGTTGATCGAGCCGCCGGCGGGAACGTGGAAGCCGACGCCCGCACCCCACATCATGTCGTTCGGCAACACGTCGCCGAACGAGATCGCCGCGGCGGGCGGGCTGTTGAAGTGCGACAGCAGGCTCGCCGATTGGCCGTCGTTCGACCAGTCGGTGCGGTTGTCGAGCCACTCGAGGCTGCCGGAGATGTCGAGGCCGACCTGGCCTGCGAGCGCCGCCGGGTTCTCGAAGATCGCTTCGGCGCCGGTCTGATCGGCGAGATCCGCTTGCGACAGACCGAGCGTGCGCGCGTTTTCGATCGGGATGTTGTAGCCGCCCGCGTATGCGGCGGTCGGGATCGCGGTAGCCGCGAGGAAAAGTAGTTTACGCATTTGGAAGCTCGCCTATTGCTGGATGGAGGGCGGAACGAGGCCCTTCATCACGAAGTTCGCGATGTCGTTTTGCGCGTTGGTCGTGATCGTGGAGTTTTTCCAATCCGTGATGAACGCATGCTCGACGGCCGAGGTCGGGATCGGATTGCAGCTGAGGTCCGCGTTCGGCGCACCGTTGACGAACAGCTCGTACGCGGCGCTCGCGCTGCCCGCGCCACCGGTCGGCGGCAGCGGCGTCACATCCAACACGTTCGCGTAGATGAAGTTGAACGGGTTCGGCACGGTCTGATCGCAGTACGCAGATTGCGACAGCACCGCTTTGGGCGCCTGGTTACCGGTGCCGAGCAAGTTCGGCAGCGTGTCGTGCGTGATGTGGCCGACGAAGTTGATCGGATCGGCCGGATCCAACACGGTCTTCGCGACGACGAGGAACTGCAAGTACGCCGAGGTGCCGGGTTGGATGCCGAGGCCCGCGAGCAGTGCGTCGGTCTCGCTGACGAATGCCGGCGAGTTGGTGAACACGTCGACCACGGTGCCGCCGCCGACGTTGAGGCCGGCCTTCGCGATGCGCGGGTTCGTCGCGACATCGGCCGCGCCGTTGATCGCGCCGAGCGATTGGCCCGAGAAGAACACGGTACCCGGATCGATCACGTAGAGCCCGGGAAGGTTCGTGCCGCCGGACGTGCTGTACCCCTCGACCGCGCCGAAGATATTGCTCGTCGGTGCTGCCGCCGACGGCACGAACGCGACCGCGCGGATCAGCTGCGATTCGTCGATCATGTCCTGGCGCATCGTGTCGCGCGTGCGGAAGAAGTTCGACGTGATGAGGTAGTTGCCGGAGACGGCCGGGATGCCGTCGCTGCCGGTGTAATCGCACGTCGCGGCGTTCGCGAGGCTGGCGCCGCAGAACGCGCTGACCGGCTCGTACGTGAAGCCGTTCGGGCAGCTGCCCGGCGGGTTGACGTCGCCTTGCGCGCCCGACGGCAAGCTCGTCGTGCACGTCGTCATCGACGCCGTGTCGCCTTTGCATTGGCCGAAGTTCGTGGTCGGCGTGCAGAACGACCGATCGCCGTGCTTCGCGGCGTCGATCGCGACGACGGCCATACCGGCCGCGGTGAACTGGTTCGCCACCGTGAGCATGTCGGCGCGACCACCGCCGAGGCCGTGACGGAACACCATCAGCGGCGCACAGCGCGGCACGCCGGCGGCGAGCAACGCGCCGGTGCATGCCGGAATGTTCGTGTTGGTCGGGTCGGGCAGTGCGAGCAACACGTGGATGTTCTCGACGGTGCCCTTCGTCGGATCGGTCATGAACGCGCCGGTGAGCGGATCGAGCGCGTCGATCGTCGGGATGTCGAACTCCATGATCGCGCCGATCGAGCCGTTCGGGATCGACGGATCGACGCCGTACTTGCCGAACACGCTACCCGCGCCGATGATCGTCGTGTTCGGGGTCGGGACCGCGGTCGAGTCGGCCCCGAGCGCGAGCGACGGCAGGTAGGGCAGCGCTGCGAGCTCGTTGCCCTGGCTCAAGATCGTCTGCGTCTTGAACGTGTACGCGATGCCGATCTTCGAGAAGTCGGTGCCGTTCGCGGCGAGCATCGAGAACAACGGCGCGAGCTCTTGCCGCATGTTCTCGAGCGAGTGCGCCGTGGTGTCGTCGATGCCCTGCAGCGCCGAGTGACCGTTGACGTACACCGCGTTCGCGAAGTGCAGCACCTTGGCGACGGTGCCGGGACCGATCGAGTTGCCGGCCTTGTCCTTGATGCCGGTCGTCATCACGACCGCGTACTCGGTGTTGTCCTTGAGCGGCTTGGTGCGGAACACCGACGTCGGATCGCCCGCCGTCGCGCCCGCGGGCTGGATCGCGATCACCGGCGACAGCTCGGTCGGCTGGTTGCAACCCGAGGTGAACTCGCACGGCTCCTGGATCAGCGTGGTCGGGTCGACCTGCACCGGGTTGTTGACGTCGGTGAGATCCCAAACCTGGAGGTCGCTGCCGTCGATCGTCGTGCCGTCGACGAGCTCCGACGTCGGGCCGAGGATCGCGCCAGTGGTCGAGAAGCCGTCGAGCGCTTCGAAGCCGGCCGCGGCCGCGCTCGGGCACGTGCCGTCGGCGGCGAGCGAGCTGCCTGCGAGCGTGCACGCCGCGAGCGTGGAGAGGTTACCGCTCGTCGGATCGCGCAGCAGATCGATCGGCAGCGGCACGAGGCCGCGCGCCGGATCGATCGAGACGTTCGTCACCGTCGGCTGCACCGAGAACTGCGTGAGGATCGCGAGCTCCTGATGCGGCCACCGCATGTCGGCGGCGGGATACGCGAGCGTGTTCCACAGCGCGTTGACCTCGTCGAGCTCGAGGCCCTCCGAGTTCGCGGCTTCCTGGGAGCCGAGCTCGGCTTTGAGCAAGCCGTTGTTCTTCGGGTTCGACAGATCGACGTCTTGTTCGAGCAGCGAGAATACCTGCGACGCGTTGACCGGCAGCTTGTCGGTCGTCATCACGCCGTTGTCGCCGCCGCGGATCAGCACCGCGATCGAGCCGGTCGGCCACGGCAGGTGACCTTTGTGATGCAGCGTGAGCTCGCCGTGATCGGTGCTCTTGACGTAGTCGGTCGCCTGGATCGGCTCCATCGCAAGCTCGCCGGCAGCGGCGCCGGCGAGTTGGCCCCACACGAAGTACGTGTTCGGCGTGAAGGTGGTGAGATCGAGATCCGGCGCGGTGTTGGTCGCGCTGCCGTTCGCATCGAACGACGTCTCGATGAAGTCGACCGTGACGGAGACTTCCTGATCGCTCGGGAAGCCGTTGGCGTCCTTGAACGACTGGATCAGCTCGGCCTGCGCGCACGCGGGCGAGCCGTCGGGCGCGGCCGGAGTGCACAGCGAGTTCGCCGATTGCTCGAGCACGAGGTCGTTGGGCAGCGGGATCGCCGACGTGGTCGGATCGAATTGCGCGATCACGAACGCCGTCGGCGGCGTGTCCGGCAGGCTCGGCTGGCACGCAGCGATTGCGAACGCAGCGGCGGCGGACGCCGTGGCTGCGAGAAGTTTGCGCGACATGATCTTCCTCATTGGGCGCTGAAGGTCTGGCTAGAGACGGAGACGTTGTTGATCTGATCGCCGTAGGCGAAGTCGAAGTACTCGTTGAGAACCCATTGGCCGAGCAAGTCGGGGCCGATCACGAGATCGGGACCGTCGCGCTCGGGGCCGGGCAGCTGCATCTTCACGACCGGCGTCGTCGGATCCATGATCGAGATGTGGCGGACGTTGCCGCCCGACGCGTACGGGAAGCTCAATCCCGACGAGGTCTCCATCGACGCGGCGCCGACATCGACCGTGAACTGGCCGCCCGGGCGCGCGTACGGACCCGGCTCGTAGTTCGTCGTGACGAGCGCGAGCAGCGGCACCGGCGTGATCGTGTGGACGCGTCCCCACGTCCAGTTCGTCGACGCGCCATACGCGGCGGTCAGCTGGTCGTACGCTTCACCGAGCGCGGTCGCGACTTGCTCCGGGCAGGTGTGCGCGACCGTGCCGCTCGACGTCACGTCGTTGCAGAACGACGAGTCGGAGCTGCCGGTCGGGCTGAGCATGAACAACATCGCCTTGATCGCCTGGACCTGGTTGCTGTCGATATCCATGCCGAGCGGCGCGATGTCGTCGGCGAAGACGTTCGTGAGCAGATCGCGCAGGAACGCGTGGAACAAGAAGCAGCCGGCCGAATTCGTGACGACCGACGGCGTCGTATCGACGGCGCTCTCGACCGGATCGCTGCCGGTCAAACCCGACGGGCAATCGTAGCCGGCGGCGGCCCACGCATCGAGCGTGCTGACCGCGCCCATCACCGACGGATCGGTGCTGGCGGGAAGCGTGTCGATGATGTTGACGAACGCCTGGCCGGGCCGCGACATGTGATCGGTCTGGATCGCCTGCATGTCGGCGAGCGCGACGGTGCCGTTCGCGGTGATCGTCTGGCTCAGCAGCTGATCGATGCGCGTCGCGCGGAAGCCGCTCGAGTCGTCCCAATCGAAGCTGAAGTACGGCGGGTGCGCGAGCGGGTTGTTGTCGTCGGAGACGCCGAGCGGATCGGCGTTCGCGGTGAAGTAGTAACCCTTCGCCGGATTCTTGCCTTGCGGCAGCAGCGAGTCGGCGATCCAGCAGGTCGCCGGAACCGGCGTCGCGGTCGCGCTCGCGCAGTTCGACGTGCCATCGCCCCATTCGGCGGCGCCGGTGCCGGGCAGCGGGAACCACGGCGGCAACACGCTGTTACCGACGACGCGCGCATCGGCGAAGTTGCGCACCGGCACGAGCGCGTGCGGGTCGTACGCGATGTTGCCCTGATCGTCGGCGAGCACGAAGTTCTGCGCGCCGGTCGAGAACAGCGAGAGCGCCGTCATCGCGGAGTCGACGTCGGTCGCGGTGTTGAGGCCGTAGATGCCCTTGAGGTCCTGCGTGTTGCCCTCTTGGCCGGTCCAGCGCACGCTGACCGCGGTCGTCGCGCCGAGCTGGACGATCGGGCCGTGATGCGGAACGATCAACGTCGCGGGCGGCGGCGCATCGGTGCCGAGGCTGAGCGTCGTCGAATCGACGAGACCTGCCGAGCCGGGCGCGACGCGAACCTTGTACGATTCCGGCACGACCGTGAGCGCGACAGGCGCGCCGTTGAACACCACGCACGGCAGCACGCCGGCCGTCGCGCATGGCGCGGTGTTTTGCAATGTCTCGAGATAGAGGTCGGTGACGTCGTAACCGACGACGGTGACGCCCCAGCCGACGTGCGCGCCGCGACCGACGAGCGCGCCGGGGATGCCCGGGAACGAGCCGCCTGCGAGGTTCAAGTTGTCGGCGGCATTCGACGACGTCATCACCGAGAGGTGGAACAGCGGCGGGTATTGCAAACCCAAGTGCGGATCGTTCGCGACCATCGCCTGGTGCGTCGTCGAGAACGCGGCAATCACGGCCCAGTTGTTCGAGCCGACGGCGGAGTTGATCGGCCGCAGCGCGTTGCGCAGCGCGGTGAACGAGTCACGCGCTTGCTTGATCAACGGCGCCCAGGCCGACATCGCGCCCGGCGCCGGAGTCGGCGACACCACGGGCGGGACGAACGCGGTCGGCGCCAGCGTGTGCGCTTGCTCGGTCGTCGGCGCGGCGGCGCGAATCCACGCGGTGACCTTGTCGGGCGCGCTCGCTTCGTACGCCTCGGCGAACGTGCCGTAGCCGGTCTCTTCGTCGAGGGTCTCCGACAGCTGGAACTGCTGGAGTCGCGCGAGCGCCCACGTGTCTTGCTCGGTCCAGTTGTCGATGTCGTTCGGCGTGAGCGGATACGGCAGCTGGAGATACTCGCCCGTCATCGGCGCATCGCCCGACGTCGTGCGCAGCTGCGTGAGGTACGCGTTGACGCCGTTGACGTACGCGTCGAGCGTCGCCTTCGTCGCCGAATCCATCGACGCTGCGAGATCGTCTTCGAGACGATGGCCGGCGCGGGTGACGAACAGCGTGCGCAGCTGGACGTCTTGCGACAGCCCGGCGACGCCGATCATCTCGGACAGCTTCGACGTCGCGACGTGGCGCAAGAAATCCATCTCGAAGAAGCGATCGCGTGCCTGGATGTAGCCCTGCACCGCGATGCAATCGTTCGCTTGCGCGCAATTGATGTGCGGGATGTCCTCGGCGTCGTAGAGCACCGTCACCGGCGCTGAGAGCCCGGGAATGGTGTCGCCGGTGAGCTCCATCGGGCCCGACGCGATCGACACGCTCGCGGTCAACCCGTCGGCCGACGCGATCAACGTCTCCTGAGCGGAGCCCGTCGGCGGGTTGAACGTCGTGTGCATTCCCGCCATCTCCGACAGCGTTCCGCCGCCGGTGATCGACCACGTGATCGCGGCGTCGCTATTGGACAACGTCGCGGTGAAATTGGTCGGCGATGACACGCTCAATGGTCCGCTGCCGGAGCCGTTGGGCGAGATCGTCAAGGTCGGCCCGTTGTCAGTCCCTCCACATGCCCCGAGCGCGGCCCCAAAAATAAAAATAGCCGCGACGCTTCTTGCGCGCATTAGTCTCCTCCGAGGTCACGGAATACCACGTTCGCGTAGGTCGGCGCCTCGTCGCGGCGGGGATTCAGTTTGTTTCGTCGGGCGAGTGCCGGGGATCACGGACGAGCGTGATGTCGTACCAAGCGCGAACCGATCCGAGCCAGGACGAGAGCATCGAAGGCGGGGGCGAGCACGAACCACGAGCGTTCGACGATCGCCAGCCGACCGGCATTGCCGCTACCGGTCGAACCGCTTCTTGATCCCGTACGTCGAAATCTTATGCACCAACGTGCGTAGTGGCAGACCGAGCGCTTTAGCGGCTTCGGTTTGGTTGCCATTCGTCTTGTGGAGTGCGCGCAGGATCAATTCGCTTTCGTAGCGGCGCAGGTGCTCTTTGTAGTCCGCGGGCAATTCGCCCGACGGATGGATCTCCGACTCGGCCGGGGTCGCGGCTTGCGACCCTGCGCGGATGCGCTCGCCGAGATCGTCGAGCACGATCGCGCGACCTTCGGCGAGCACGACCGCACGCTCGATCGCGTTGCGGAGCTCGCGGACGTTGCCCGGCCACGCGTACGCCTCGAGCGCCGCCATCGCGGCCGGATCGAAGGCTTTGATCGCGGTGCCGGCCTGCGCGTTCGCGTCGTCGAGAAAGCGCATCGCGAGCGGCTTGATCTCGAGCACGCGCTCGCGCAGCGGCGGCAAGCGCAGCGTCATCGTGTT
>DASXEF010000706.1:0-14150 GCA_036490255.1 Kofleriaceae bacterium | reverse complement strand
GACGACGTCAGGATCACGACCGGCAACAGCTTCGTGGCTTCGTTCGCGCGCACGGCGCGTAGCACTTCGAGCCCGTCGACCTTCGGCAGCTTGAGATCGAGCAGGATCACCTGCGGCTCTTCGCTCGCCGGCCGATTCGCGTGCGCGCCGCGCCGGAACAGATAGTCGAGCGCTTCGACGCCGTCGCGCGCGACGACCACGTGGTTGCTGATCTGCGCCTTGCCGAGCGCACGCAGCGTGAGCTCTTCGTCATCCCGATTGTCCTCTACAAGGAGGATGACGCGGTCATTCATTCGCCGAGCGTAAACGAAAACATCGCGCCGTGTCCGACCTCGCCGGTAGCCCAAATGCGTCCGCCGTGACGCTGGATGATCCGCTGCACGGTCGCGAGGCCGATTCCAGTCCCGGGAAATTCGGATTCGGCATGCAGGCGCTGGAACACGCCGAACAATTTGCCGGCGTACTGCATGTCGAAGCCGACGCCGTTGTCGCGTACGAAAAACACCCGCGAGCCGTTTTCGACCCGCGAGCCGAGCTCGATTCGCGCCGCGGCACGCTTGCTCGTGAACTTCCACGCGTTGCCGCACAGGTTGTCGAACGCGATCGCGAGCTGTTGCGGATCACCCGCCCCGCGCAGCTCGCCGCCGATCGCGATCGCGACGTTGCGCTCGGGGTCCAGCCGCTGCAGCGTCGCGATCGATGCGGCGAATAGCTCGCCGAGATCGACGCGCGATCGCTTGAGCTCCGAACGCGTCACCCGCGACAGCATCAGCAAATCGTCGATCAATATCGCCATGCGCTGCGCCGCCGCGCGCACGCGATGCAAATGACCCGAGCCGACCGCGCCGAGCTGCTCGCCGAAATCTTCCAGCAGTGCCTGCGAGAATCCGTCGATCGAGCGCAGCGGCGTTCGCAGATCGTGCGCGACCGAGTAGCTGAATGCTTCGAGCTCGCGGTTCGCGGCTTCGGCGGTCTCCTTGGCGGCGCGCAGCGATGTGACGTGCTGCTTGAGCTCGGTGATGTCGTGCGAGATGCCGACGAGCCAGCGCGGCACGCCGGCGTCGTCGAGCAACGGGACTTTCTTGGTGTGCAGCCAGCGCGTGCCGGTCGCGGTCTGGATCGGCTCTTCGGCGATGTCGACCGTCTCGTCGCCGGTCAGCGTCGCGCGATCTTTCTCGACGAAGAACTCGGCCTCGGCTTTCGGAAAGAAATCGAAGTCGGTCTTGCCGATCAGCTGCGCGCGCGGGATGCCGAGCAATTGCTCGCCGGCGCGATTCATTCGCACGAACGCGAGCCGCTCGGCGTCCTTGACGAACACCATCGCCGGAATGTTCTCGAGCACGGCGTCGACGAACTGGGTGACGTCGCGCAGCTGGCGCGCGTGCTCGGCGCTGCGAAATGCCCGCGCGTTCGCGATCGCGAGCCCGGCGAGATGCGCGAGGTGAACCGCGAAGCTGCGATCACGCTCGTCGAGCGGCGGTAGATCGGCGCGGCGGCGAAACACGGCGAGGATGCCGATCATCTCGCCGCGCACGCGCATCGCGATCGCGAGGTAACCGAGCGCGCCGATCGATTCGAGGAACGCGCGCATGCCCGGCGCGGCCGCGGCGTAACCGTCGGCCTTCGCGTTCGGCTCGTCGAGCACGTCGTGCTCGCGCAACGCGCGCATCGCCGACCCGCCGATCGACACGCTCTGGCCGAGGTACGGATACGCGGCGACGACCGCCGGATCTTCGTCGTGCATCGCGACCGGCGTGATCGTCTCGCCGCTCGGATCGATCAAGCTGACGGTGCACGTCGCATGCAAAACGCCCGCGCACGATCGCGCGATCGTGGCGAGCAGGTGGTCGTAATCCTCGGTCGTCTCGAGGAACGCGTTCGCCGCCGAGTTGACATCCGCGAGGGCTTGTCGAACCTGGTCGGTCACGCCTCCAGTGTACGCTCAGTGCGGCGCGCGGAACGTGAACGGATAGTGCACGGTCGCGCTACCCGGCATGCGCGGGAACTGGATGTTGGCGACCACGTCGGCGACGCACGACGCGACCTTGGTGTCGAAGCCCGAGCCGACCGAGCCGGTCACGCCGCCGGTCTCCGACAGGAAGAACTGCACGCTGATCGAGCCGGCGAGGTCCGGCTTCGCGAGCAGCTCCTTCTCGTAGCAGTACTTGATCTTCTCGATGTTGCGGTTGATGTAACGCCGCACGATGTCGCGGCCATCGCCGATGCCTTCGGGCTCGCCGATGATCGGGCGCGGCACCTCGGCGACGTGCTTGCGATCGCGCATCAAGTGGCCGATGCCGCCCGGGCCAGATCCGGTGCCGGGGCCGTTGCCGATCGTGCCGTACTTGCCGCTGCCGATCGTGCCCCAGCCGGAGCAGCCGCCGCAGCCGGTGCCGAAGCCCGAGCGCGCCCAGCCGAACGAGCCGTAGCCGGTCGCGGTGCCTTCGGCGTCGGCGCCGTAGACGTTCATGTTGTCGAAGCCGGTCTGGAGATCCGCGGTGGCGACGAGCTGCGCGAAGTCGCTCGCGTGGATCAGGCCGGCTTCGCCGGTCCTCGAAGCGGCGTCGATGATTTCTTGTCGCGTCATCTGCGGCGGCGCGTGCTCGCCGGAGATCTTCATCGCGCCTTGCGACGTCGAGTCGGGCTTGCCGGCGCGACCCATGTCGTTGAGCGCGACCGGTCCCGAGCTGTCACCGCCGGCGGCCGATGTATCGCCGTCGTCGGTCGGCGGTGGCGGCGGTGGCAGCTCGCGCTGGCTATCGGCGATGCTGATGTCGATCAGCTCGTGACCATCGAGATCGATGTTCGCCGTGCTGTCGCCTTCTTGCAGCTGCGCGAGCGCGCCGAGCACGATCAAGTGCGCCGCGAGCGAGCCGGCGACGTACATCGCCGTGCGGCGCTCGACCGCGAGCAGCGGCGTCGCGTGCCGGCGCGGTTGTGGCACCGCGGTGATCACGAACGTCGCCTTGCCACTGGTCGCGCGGATTCGCGCGTTCGCCGGAATCGGTAGCTCGAACGCGCCGGCGGTGCGCATCGACGGTTTGCCGCGCGTCGCGAGCTCGGAGAGCGGCGTGGTCGTGCCGTCGAGCGACAAGTCACCGTCGATGCCGGCGGCGTACGTCATCACGAAGTCGTCGCCGGATGCCGATGGTGCGACGAGCGGGAACGCCGAGCTCGGTGCGCCGTCTAGTGGCAGCTCGACGCCGGGCGCGGTGCCGATGCGATAGAACGGCGAGCGCTTCTCCGCGCGCCATCGCGCGATGCCGGCGACCGCGGCGATCACCGCGGCGACGAACCCGCCGAACGCGCACCAGTCGTACGCGAAGCCGAGCATCTGCGGCCGGAACGAATACTCGGGTCGCTTGAGCACGTGGGTCCAGTGATCGAGCGCGACGTGGTTCACCGCCGCGACATGCACCGACACCGCGAACGCGACCGCCGACATCACGGCCAGCGCGCACGCGGCGGCCAAAAATCCGATCGTCGTGCGCGTGACCTTGCCGCTGCGCGGATCGATGCAGTGTTTGACGTCGATCACGGAGTCGCCGAGCAACGCGGCAACTTCGATCGCTTTGGCGCCGACGGGTTCATCGATGAGGGGATTGGGAAGCATTGGGCGTGACATGTGTGGGCAAACCTCCGGCCACGGACCCTTCGAGAGCTTGTCCAGCTCGCGCGTCGTGGTCGAAGAGATAGACAGCGGCCGTCGCGCGCGGTTCCGTCAAACACGCGTGCAACGCGGCAGTCCCGCACGTGTCGGTGTACGTTTGCGGCGTGAGCACGTTGGCCGTGCGCGGGCTTCGCGTCGCGCTTCCCGACGGGCGCGTGCTGATCGATGGAATAGATCTCGAGGTCGCGCCGGGCGAGGTCGTCGTGCTGCTCGGCGGCTCGGGCGCCGGCAAGTCGACGTTCGCGCGCGTGTTGTTCGAGCACGACGAGCTCGCCGCCGACGGCTTCGACGTCGTCGCCGCCAAGCTCGAGCTCGATCGCGGCCAGCTCGGCTTGGTCCCGCAACGCGGCGCGCTGTTCGATCACCTCGACGTCGGCGGCAACGTGGACCTCGCGATTCGCCACGCAAAGTCAGACGACAACGCCGCCGATTGGCTCGAGCGCGTCGGCCTGGATCGATCGCTCGAGCACGCACCGGTCGGAAAGTTATCGGGCGGCCAAGCGCAGCGCGTCGCGGTCGCGCGCGTGCTCGCGAGCCGGCGCAAGCTGCTGTTCCTCGACGAGCCGTCGGTGGGCTTGGATCCGCATCGCGTGCGCGAGCTCGCGCGGCTCGTGCGCGCGCAGGTCAAGGCGCTCGGCATCTCGGCGATCGTCGTCACGCACGACGTCGCGCTCGCGGCCGGCGTCGGCGATCGTCTGCTGATGCTCTCGCTCGCCGATCGCAAGCTCGAGCCGTTGTTCGCCGATCGTTGGCCGGGGCCACTCGAAGACTCGGCCGAGCGCGGCAAATGGATGCTCGAGCTCGAAGCGGCGCTCGTCGATCACATCGATCGCCACGGCGATACGGCGATGCCGGCCGGCACGGCGAAGCGGCGCTGGCGCGTGCCGAGGCTCGGCGCGGCGTTCTCGGCGGCGCTCGCATCGTCGATCCGCGTGCCCGGTCAGCTCGTGCGCTTTCCCGGCGAGTTTTTCACGATCGCGGCACGAGTGCTCGCGCAGACGCTGCTGCGGCCGCTCGCGTTCTACGCGATCGTCTCGACGCTGATCGGCTACACCGTGCTGTTCGTGATCGGCAAGGTCGGCGGCGCGGGCGTGCGGCCCGACGCGCTGCTCGAGCAGATCGGCGGCAGCCACATCGTCGCGCTCGCGCCGGCGCTGTCGGCGCTGTTGTTCGTCGCGGCATCGGGCAGCGCGACGAACGCATGGCTCGGCTCGATGGGCCTGACCAAGCAAACGCTCGCGCTCGATGCGCTCGGCGTCGATCGCCGCGCGTACGTGTGGGCGCCGGCGTGGTTGTCGATCGCGATCGCGTACTTCGTTGTCGCGATCGTCTTCGCGCTCGGCATGATCGCCGGCGGCATGCTCGTGTGCCGCACGTACGGCGTGCCGCACGCGTGGCAGCTCTTGACCGGAGATCTCGTCGATCCGCGGCCGGAGCGCGCCCGTTACGCCGTTCGCGCGATCTTCTTGGCGTGGATCTACGGCTGGGGAATCGCGAGCGACGTCGTCGCGAAAGGCGGCGCCGCCAAGCCCGACGCCGACGCGGTCACGCGCGGCATGACGGCGAGCGTGGTCGCGTGCACGTTGTGGATCGTCGCGTGGGAGCTGATCTCGGTGGAGATCGTCTTCAAGTTGACACCGTAGTCGCGCTTGACTGAACATATGTTTAGTCGTGACCGTCGCGTGCGTCGATCTTCCAGCGCTGCCACTGCAGCTCGCATGGCGAAGCGAGCCCGAGCTGCGCCGTCACGCGACCGTCGTGATCGACGAAGATCGCCCGCAGGGCATCGTGCTGTGGGCGTGCGAACGTGCGCGCCGCGTCGGCATCTTGCCGGGCCAGCGCTACGCACACGCGCTCGGCTTGTGCGGCACGTTGCGCGCGCGCGTCGTGCCGCCGGCGCAGATCGAAGCGGCCGTCGTCGAGCTGCGCGCGGCCTTGCACGCGTGCTCGCCGCGCGTCGAAACGTCGAGCATGCGCGGCGGCGAGCCCGGCACGTTCTGGCTCGACGGCGATGGCCTCGAGCGCGTCGACTTCAAAGCGCCGTCGTGGGGCGCCGCGATCCAGCGCGCGATCGCATCGCTCGGATTTACCGGCGCGATCGTCGTCGGATTCTCGCGCTTCGCGACGTACGCGCTCGCACGTGCGGGCCGCGGCGGCGTGACGATCATGCCGAGCGATGCCGACGAGCGCACCACAGCGGCCGCCGTTCCGCTCGCCCGGCTCGACATCGATCCGAAGCTGCGCGACGCGCTCGCGCGGCTCGGCGTCACCACGCTCGGCCAGATGATCCGCTTGCCCGGCGGCGGAATCCTCGAGCGCTTCGGCCACGACGCGTTTCACCTCTATCAGCTCGCGGCGGGCGAGCGCTGGGATCCGCTCGTGCCGGCGGCGCCGCCCGAAGCGCCCGACGAGCGCATCTTGCTCGACGACGACATCGAAGATTCCGAGCAGCTCGTGTTCGTGCTGCGGCCGGCGATCGAGCGCTTGCTCGAGAGGCTCGCCGCGAAAGGCCGCGCGCTCACCGCGCTGCACGTCGAGCTCGTGGTGCGCCACGCCGTCGGCAACACCGAAACGCTCGCCGAGCACATCAAGCCGGCCGCGCCGACGTTGGATGCGCGCTCGCTCGTGCGACTCGTGCACTTGCGGCTCACCGGCTCGCCGCCGAGTGCGCCGGTGCATGCTGCGCGCGTCTGGCCCGACGACGTGCCGGCGAGCCACGACCAGCTCGCGATGTTCGCCGCGCGGCCGCGTCGCGATCTGCGCGCCGCGAACGAAGCGATCGCGCGCGTTCGCGCCGAGCTCGGCGATGCGGCCGTCGTGCGTGCCGTGCTGCGCGAAGGCCACTTGCCCGAAGCGAGCTTCGGCTGGGAGCCGCTGTCGCAACTGCCGCCGGCCGCGCCCGAGGCCAAGCTCGTGCGCCCGCTCGTGCGTCGCCTGCACACGAAGCCGCAGATCTTGCCGCCGCAATCGCGTCACGTTCGCGACGACGGCTGGCTGCTATCCGGCCTCGAGCAAGGCGCGATCGTGCGCATCCACGGCCCGTATGTCGTCACCGGCGGTTGGTGGGCCGGGCCGAGTGACGTGCAGCGCGACTATCACTACGCCGAGCTGCGCCGCGGCGATTGCTTGTGGGTGTACTTCGATCGCGGCAGGCACCGCTGGTTCTGTCACGGTGCGGTTTCGTAGCGCGCGATGATCTTCGCGGCATCGGCGCGTACGAACGCGAGCTCGCGATCGGTCGCCGCGACGCCTTTGGCGTACCACTCGACGCCTGCGCGCGCGTGCACGACAGCTTCGGCGCGGCCGAGCGTGTCGAGCAGATGCGCGAGGAACAGATGGCGCGTGCCGGCGATCACCGGCTTGATCGGATCGAGCGCGAGCTCGAGCGCGAGTGCTTCACGCGCGAACGGCTCGGCGCGCGCGTGATCGCCGATCATGACGAGATAGCCGGCGATGCGACCGGGCTCGTCACGCGCTGCGATCGCCTGATCGATGAGCTCGCGAGCACGCGCGACGTCGTGATCGCGCTCGAACGCGATGCGCGCGGCGATCAACGGATCGCTCATCGCTTGGCCATCCCGCGCACGATCGCGCGCAGGCGATCGCGCAGACCCTCGGAAGGAGCCGCGACGAGCTGCTCGACGATCGCGCCGACGAGCAGCAAACATTCGGAGTCGAGATAGCCGAGCCGCTCGCCCGTCACCTGCATCATCTGGAGGTCGCTCGGCGGCGGCGGTGCATGCTTCGGTTTCGGCAGCGGCGGGATCACCGGCATGAGCGTATCGATCAGCTGCGCGAGCGAGGTCTCCGCCGCCGGGAGCTTGCGCAGCGGTCGTGGCGTCTCTCGCCATTCGCGCACCGGCCCGTGCGCGGCGGCGGCATCGCGGCGGGCGAGCTCTGCCTGTGCGCGCTCGAGCTCGCGTTCCAACGCGGCAGCTCGTTCGTAGAGCGCGTCGACATCGTCGCGGTAGCTCACGTCTGGGAATTTAGCAGCTAACGTTCGCGCCGCAGCCGCTCGATGTCGCTCGGCGCCGGATGAACCAACACGACGCCGCCGGTGCCGTCGGCGGCGAGCAAATCGCCGGGACGTGCCCAGCTGAACAAGCCGGCGACCTCGCTGACGAGCGGCAAGTGCGCGGCCGTCGCGATCGCGATCGCGGCCGGCGAAACGCTCGAGCACGCGAGCAACGCGGATGCACCGCGCGCCGCGGCAACCAGCGCGACGAACGCGCCGACGCGATCGGCGATCCAGATCGCACCGGGCCGCGTCTGCGCACGCGTATCGGCCGAAACCCCGACGAGCACGCACAGCTCTTCGATCTCGTTCACTCGCTCGCTCACGCTGTCGGCGTCGGTGTCGGTGCCGAGTCGATACGGCGCACGCGCGTAATCTTTGGCGACCGCGCGCAAGCCGTTGGGCTCGGCCGCGGCTTCGAGCAAGCGCTCGCGCAAGCGCGCGTCGCTGAGCACGAGCGCGAATCGATCGAGCGCGGTGCCGACCAGTGCATCGTCGCAGTCGCCGAATTTCTTGAGCGCGCGGGCGAGATCGTCGCGCAGCCGTGCGAGCGCGCGATCGAGATCGTTCGGCGACGAGGCGTGCCACGTCATCGCCGTCGACGTCGGTACGACGCCCGCGCGACCGAGCACGATGCCGCCGCCGTGACCGCGACCTTCGAGCCGCGCGGCGCGGATCGCCGAGGCGCGTCGCCGCTCGATCGCGAGCGTGATCGGCGCACCGAGTGCAGTCGCGAGCGTGACCTCGTCGATGTCGAACGGCCGCTGCGCGCGTTGCAGCACGAGCACGCCGGCCGAGCCGAGCCCGCTCGCGGAGAGCAACGGCACGCCGACGAACACCGGAAAGCGATCTTCACCGAGCTCGGGGACGGGCTTGAACGCAGCTTCGGCTTCGGCGCGCGCCGCCGAGATCGGCCGCATGCACTCGGCGACCATGCCGGTGATGCCTTCGCCGAATCCGAGCTTGATCCCCAACGCCGCCGCACCGAAGCCGTGATTGCCGCGCATCACGAGCGCATCGTCTTCGCAGACGTAGATGCTCGCGACATCGACCGCCGCGATCGCCGCGACCTGCTCGCACATCGCGGTGAGCATCGTCTCGAGCGGACCGTCGTGACTGGCGAGCTCGATCAGCCGCAAGATCCCGTCGACGCCCCGATTGCCGTGGTGGTGAACCTGAACCGGCACGGGAGTGAGCGTGACATGCAGTGTGTTTCCGCGGCGTTTCGCGTTTGCGAGATCGATCGTCAGAGCTGCGTGGTACTGAACATTTGTCCATGTCGGATCTCGATCGATTCTTGGCGAACGCACGCGGCCCGCTCGCGCAGTCGGCAAAGATCGTGCGCCTCGGCGAGTCGATCGCGCCGAGCGGATCGGTAGACGCGTGGAGCTTCGCAGCCGCGCGCGGGAGATTCGTCGAGCTGTCGGCGCGCGGTGCAACGGCGACGCTCACCGCCGCGACCGAGCTCGTCGTCGAAGCCCAGCTGCAAGGCGAGCCGGTCGCGTGGCTCGCGCCGTTGGCGACCACGTTTTATCCGCCCGATGTCGCGGCGAGCGGCGTCGATCTCGCGGCGCTCGTAGTCGTCCGCGTCGCCGATGCGATCGGTGCGGCGCGCACTGCCGAGCGCCTGTTGCGCTCGGGCGCGTTCGGCTTGGTGATCCTCGAGCTCGCCGAAGCCGAGCTCGCGATGGCAGTGCAGGGCAGGCTCGTCACGCTCGCGCAAACGCACGATGCAGCGGTCGTGTGCCTGACCGAAAAGTCGGCGGAGACGGCGTCGCTCGGCTCGTTGATCTCGCTGCGCACCGAAGCGACGCGATTGCGCGACGAGGTCGTGCTGCGCGTGATCAAAGATAAGCGCCGCGGGCCCGGCGCGATGCGAACGATCAAGCGCGGCGGCCCCGCCGGGCTCGGGCTCGGTGACGAGCCTGCGAAGATCAAGCTCGTTACCGACGAGTAAACTTCGCGCGGTTGCGCGAACACCTGCTCTCTGACATTCGTAGTGCTCGCATGCGCACCATCGCCATCGCGTTGCTCGCGTCGTCGTCGCTCGTGTTCGGCGACACCCCGCACGATCCGACGAACGAGCTGCTCGGCATCCTCAACACCGGCGGCCCCGCGAACGAGCCGCTCAAGATCGCGCCGCGGCTCGTGCTCGATCGCGAGGTCGCGGTCGCGCCCGCCGACTACACGACCGCCGTCGATCAACCGATCGGCGACAGCCTGTACGCGGTGGCGAAGCAGACGACGATCGCGAAATCCGCCGACGGCACCGCGAGCTGGGTCGCGCTCGACTACGACCTGCAGGAGCTCTGCGCGAGCGAAGCCTGCGCGAAGCATCCGCCGGTCGACGCGAACGGCCACATGGCCGCGCTGTTCGACGCCGCGCAGCCGATCGCGTGGGACACCGCGACCGCGGGCGGCAAAGCGGCGCGCAAGCTCGTCGCAGCGCCGACGACGATCGTTCGCAGGATCGATGCAGGCGCCGAAGACGCCGACAAGCTGTTCGAGGCGACGCTCGGCGATCCCGCAGCATTCGCGAAGGCGATCTCGGATCGCAAAGATGCGGTGATGTTCGGCAGCGATCCGGGCGAGCGCTTCGTCGGCGGTGTCGCGATTCGCGCACAGCTCGCGAAGTGGAAGCTCGCGTTCAAGCTGCGCGACGGTGTGCAAGCCGGCGTGACGTCGAGCAAGACGATCGCGTTCGTCGCCGCGAACGTCGATGCGGTGAAATCGGGCGCGAAGCCGGCGGCGTATCGCGTGTTCGCGATCTACGAGAAGACGAACGGCGCGTGGCGGACCGTGCTGCTGCAGTTCTCGAATCGCTAGTGCCCTGGATCCGAAGTTCGCACGTGAGCGAGCGTGATCGCGAGCTTCAGTTCCACGGCGCTAGGACTTCGCCGGCGGCGACGCGAAGAACGGCGGGCGGCCTTCGATCGCGCCGACATCTTCGGCGCTGAAGTAGGCGCTCGCGAGCTCGCGCATCTGCGGCCGCGTGTAGCACTCGGCGACCGGCGTCGCGATCGCGTTCGCGATCACCTGTGCGACCTCTTCGACCGACTGCGCACCCGGCAGCGACCGGCTGTCCATGCCGCCGTGCAGCGCGTTCTTGCCGAAATCGGTCGCGACGACACCGGGCATCACCGTCGTGGCGTGGATCTCGGGGAATGCGGCGCGCAGCTCCATGCGTAGGCTGCCCATCAGCAAGTTCACGGCGGCCTTCGATGCGGCATACGCGCTGCGCTGAGCGGCGAACGGAAAGCGCGCGAGCCCCGACGAGATCGTCACGATCTGGCCGCGTTTCTGCTGCTTCATGTGGGGCAGCACGGCCTGGATGCCATAGACGACCGATTTGAGGTTCGTCGTCATCATGTCGTCGATGTCCTCGTCGGTGAGCTCGGACACCATCCGCGAGATGCCGCGGCCGGCGTTGTTGACGAGCACGTCGAGCTGACCGAAGCGCTCGAGCGTCTTGTCGCGCAGGCGCTCCAGGTCGCCGCGGATCGTGACGTCGGTTTGCACCGCGAACGCGGTCGGGCCGATCTGCTTCGCGACCTTTGCGAGGTCCGCTTCGCGCCGCGACGCGAGCACGACGCCCTTCGCGCCACGCTTCGCGACCTCGACGGCGAGTGCTTCGCCGATGCCCATCGATGCGCCGGTGATGACGATGACTTTGTCTTTCACGAGCGAACCATACATGATGCCGCCGTGAACACCGCGGTCATCGACATCGGCACGAACACGCTGCTCTTGCTCGTCGTCGACGAGCACGCGGGCCGCGTCGTCGATCTGTGCCGATTCGGCCGGCTCGGCAAAGGTCTCGATGCGAGCGGAAACCTCGCCGCCGATGCGATCGCGAAGAGCCTCGAGATCTGCCGCGAGTATCGCCGCGTCCTCGACGCCAACGGCGTGAAAGCACCGTCGGTGATCGCGACGCAGGCACTGCGCGAGGCCAAGAACGGCCGCGACTTCGTCGGCCCGGCCGAGCAAATTCTCGGCGCGCCGATCGAGATCATCGCGGGCGAGCGCGAAGCCGAGCTCGCGTTCACGTCGGTCGCGCGCTCGCTGGCCGAGCTCGCGGGCAAGCCGTATGTCGTCGTCGACGTCGGCGGCGGCTCGACCGAATTCATCGCGACCGACGGCGCGCGCGTCGTCTCGGCGGCGAGCGTGCCGATCGGCGCGGTGCGGCTGACCGAGCGCCACCTCGCCCACGATCCGCCGACCGAGCGCGAGATCGCCGCGCTCGATGCCGACATCGACGCGAAGCTCGCGACGCTCGATCTCCCGCGCCACGTTCCGCTCGTCGGCACGGCCGGAACGGCGACCACGCTCGCGGCGATCGAGCTCGGCCGCTACGATGCCGAACGCGTCACCGGCTTGCACTTGTCACGCGCGCGCGTCGGTGAGCTGCGCCGCGCGACGCTGGCCGCGACGGTCGAGCAGCGCAAGGCGACGCCGGGGATCGAGCATCAACGCGCCGACGTGATCGCGGCCGGCATCGCGATCTACGACCGCGCGCTCGAGCGCGTGCAGGCGACCGAGCTGATCGTGTGCGACCGCGGCATTCGCTGGGGCCTCGCATACGAGCGCTGCGGGAAGTAATGCGACGTGCTCGAAACAAACCGTTTCGAGATGATCGGTGAAACGGCTCACGCCGATCGCCTTCGATCGCTTCGTCGAAGCTCGTGTACGCTCGCGGCGTGATCTACGACATTCCGATTCAGACCATCGATGGCAAGCCGACGTCGCTGCGCGCGTACGAAGGCAACGTGCTGCTCGTCGTCAACGTCGCATCGCAATGCGGGCTGACTCCGCAATACGAGCAGCTCGAGGCGCTGCACGAGCGGTTCGCGTCGCGCGGGCTCGCCGTGCTCGGCTTTCCCGCGAACGAGTTCGGCGCGCAAGAGCCGGGCTCCAACTCCGAGATCGCCGAGTTCTGCTCGACGAAGTTCGGCGTGAAGTTTCCGATGTTCGAGAAGATCGTCGTCAAGGGTGCCGGCCAGCACCCGCTGTATGCCGAGCTGATTCACGCGCAGCCGCAGGCGAGCGGCGACGTCGACGGCTTTCGCAAGCAGCTGCGCGGCTACGGGATCGATCCCGGCGCCGCCGACGAGATCACGTGGAACTTCGAGAAATTCCTCGTCGACAAGCGCGGCAACGTCATCGCGCGTTTCGCGCCGTCGATGAAGCCCGACGATCCGCAGATCGTCGCCGCGATCGAGAGTGCGCTCGGCTAACCGTGCAGGGCCGGCGCGAGGTGATACAGCATCAAGTACACGAGCACGCCGGTCACCGAGACGTACGCCCAGATCGGCCACGTGAACTTCACGAGTCTGACGTGCGCGGCGTAGTCGCCACGTAGTGCGCGTCGTAGCGCGCCGATCACGAGCGGCACGAGCACGACCGCGAGCACCATGTGCGACAGCAGCATGACGAGGTAAATGATCCGGTCGATGCCGTGTCCCGGATATCTGTGCGCGCCGGTCGTCGCGAAGCGAATCAAGTACGACACGAGAAAGATCGCCGACGTGTAGAACGCGGCGAGCATGCGGCGCTTGTGCGTCGCGCGATCGCCGCGTGCGATCGCGACGCGGCCCATGACCAAGAAGATGAAGCAGGTCAGGTTCAGCGCCGCATTGATCGCGGGATGTAGCTGGGTCCAGGTCACGAGAACGCGCGCCCCGATACGACCATCATCGCGAACAAGATCGGCATGTAGACGATCGAGGTCAGGAACACTTCGCGCGCCCACTTCGTGCTGCCGTCGCCGCGCAGGCCCTGCACGAGCACCATCGCGCCGAGCACGATCGACGTGATCAAATAGGGCAGGCCGGCGACGCCGAGCAGGTACGGCGTGAGGCTCACGGCGACTTGCACGAGCAAGTACAGCTTGATCGAGCGACGTGCCGCGACCGGGCCACGCGCCGACGGCAACGTCTTCATGCCGGCGGCGTCGTATTCGCGCTGGCGATAGATCGAGATCGCGTGCGTGTGCGGGATCTGCCAGAAGAACAGCACGGCGAACACGGCGAGACCGCCGAGATCGATGTGGCCGGTCGCGCCGGTCCAGCCGATCAGAGCGGGCATCGCGCCGGGAACCGAGCCGATCCATGCGGCGTGATGCGTGCGCTGTTTCATCGGCGTGTAGACGCCGACGTAGAGCAAGAGCGCGACGAGGCCGAGCCCGGCGGGCACGATGCCGACGAGCGCGAGCAGCGGCAGCGCGATCGCGCCTTCGATCGCTCCGGCGACGAGCGCGGTGTTGGGCTCGATCCGGTGCTCGGGCAGCGGGCGATGCTTCGTGCGCGACATCAAGCAATCGACGTCGCGCTCGAGCCACATGTTGAGCGTGTTCGCGGCGCCGACGATCAGCGCGACACCGGCGCAGAGCAGCAGCGCCTTCGTCAGCGGCAGCGTCACCGGCGCGAGCGTCATCGCGCCCGCTGCCGTGAGCAGCGACATGATCAT
>DASXEF010000705.1:0-5365 GCA_036490255.1 Kofleriaceae bacterium | reverse complement strand
TCGCGCGGACCGCGAGCGCGCGCGCGACGCGATCGGCCTGGCCGCTCGGCGCCGTCTCGATCGCCGCGATGTCGGCGCGCAGCGCGTCGAGCTCGGCGCGGTGTGCGTTCGCCTCGCCGTCGCGCGCGGCATCGCGCTTCGCGAACAGGCTATCGCATGCGGCGCGAAACGCGGCGTAGACCGCGTCGGCATCGCGACGCGGCACGTAGCCGATCTCTTTCCACTCGCGCTGCAGATCCTTGATCGCGCCGATCGCCTTGCCCCAACCGCCCTCGCCGGGCGCGCCGTCGCAGATCGTTTGCGCACGCGCGATCAGCTGCTGCTTCTTCGCGAGGTTTTCGCCTTCTTCAGCGTGGCGCGCATCGAGCTGCGGCTTGCGGCGCTCGAAGAACCGATCGCACGCGGCGCGGAACCGCTTCCACAGCTCGTCGCCCTGCTTGCGCGGGAGGTGACCGGAGTCTTTCCAACGCGCCTGGAGCGCCTTGAGCTTCTCGGCGGTCACGGCCCAATCGGTCGACTCGGCGAGCGCTTCGGCCTCGGCGATCAACGCTTCCTTGTGCTTCGTGACGTCGCCGAACTTCTCGGTCTCGGCGGCGCGCAGCCCGCGTACCCGGTCGTAGACCGCGTCGCAGCCCTGCTTGAACTGATCCCACAGCTCCTTCGAGCGGCGCTGCGGCATCGGCCCGACGTCCTTCCACAACGCCTGCAGCTGACGCAGCCGATTCGCGAGATCTTGCGACGGCTCTTCGGCGGCCATCGCCTTGGCAGTCTGGATCAGCGCCTCGGCCTTCGGCACGTTCTGGAACCGCGCCCAATCTTCGGCTTCGCGCAACTCGCTGGCGCGCACGACGAGCTTGCCGCGCGCCGCGGTGTAGCGATCCGAGATCGCGTCGCGTTGATCGGCCGGCACCTTGCCGATCTGCTCGAACGCTTTTGCCGCTTGTTGCAACGCGCGATCGATCGCGCGGCCGTCCTTGGTCTCGAGCTTCTCGAGATCGTCGCACAGCGCTGCGAGGCTCGTCGCGATCGCGGCGCCGCGCTCGGCGTCGTCTTTGCGGCGCGCTTCGCGATCGGCATCCTGCGTCGCGCGCTTGGCATCGTCGTCGGCGCGCTGGCGATCGCGCTCGTCGCGGCGCGCTTTTGCCTCGGCTTCGCGCGCCTCGCGCTTCGGATCGGCTTCGGGCGTGCGAGCCACGTCTTCCGGATCCGGCTTCGGCGCCGGTGCGCGCTCGGCAGCGGCACGCTCGCGCTCGCGCGTGGCTTCTTGCTGCACCGCGCGTAGCTCGTCGGACGAGCGCGCCTGCTGCGCGTAGAGCTCCTTGCGCTTCCAGAACCGCTCGGTCGCCTTCTTGAACTTGTCGTCGGCCTCGGCGTAGCCCGGATCGTCGGCGTGCGCGATCGTGCTCCACGCGGTCTGCGCCGCGGTCATCGCCGGCGCGTGCTTGTCGAAGTCGAACGTCTCGCCGACCGCTTCGACCTCGCGCAGCAGCTGTGCGCGCTCGGCGCGGCGACGCTTGACCTCGTCGGGAACCGCCTGCTTGCCCTTCGCGCGCTCGGCATCCGCCATCTCGCCGGCGATCTTGCGGGCGCGCTGGCGCACGGCCTTGTTCTTGGCCTTTTGCGCGACGTGCTCGAGCCGATCGACATCGTCGAGCTTCTCGACCGCCGCGAGGCCGACTTCTTTTTGCGTGGTGTCGATCGCGAGCGCGCGCAGCACGTCGCCGTCGTCGATACGCGCGACCGCGGCGAGCCGCAGATCCTGCGCCGCGTCGCTCTTGGCGAGCTCTGCGAGCGCGCGCGGATCGCGTAACTCGCCGAACGCGCGCTTGCGGATCGACGGCTGTGCCGCGTTCGCGGCGATCTCGACGAGCGCGTGCTGGTCGCCGAGCTTGACGATGCCGGAAAGCGCCGCGCCTGCCGACGTCTCGTTGCCGCCGCATGCGCTGTCCTGCCACAGCTCTGCCGCGCGCTCGCCCGCGTAGTCGCGCAGGCTGCGCTCGGTTTCGGCCGCCGCGAGGTCGGCGAGGACGCCGGCTTCGTCGATCTTGCCGATCGCGAGTCGGCGCACGCCGATGTCGCGGTCGGATTTGGCCACTTGAACGAGGATGGCAGCGTCGTCGCTGGTCAGAGCCCGAACGGCTTCGACGCGAACGCGAACGTCGCTGTGGCGATATTTGGGGCGGAAGAAGTCGGCGATCCCCATGGGTAGGGCGGCGAATCTATGCGCCTTCGCCTCCGACGACAAGCGGCGCGTGTCGACATGACCAAGTGCCCTCAGCGATAGGCGATGCAGGTCGCGATCGCGATCCGGTTGTCTTCGGTCTTGTCGTAGCCGACGATCTGCATGTTGCCGACGACGACACCGTCGCAGCCGTGCCTGGCACCCTCGATCCGCGCCTGCGCGAGCAGCTCGCCGATGCTGCGGTCGACCCCGCTGTTGATCCACAGCAACTCGACGTCGACGTGCGGCCGCGCCGGCGGCCCGCTGGTGAACAGCTCGACGTCGGCCGGTGCGCGCGCGACCATCGGCCGCGGTGCCGGGTTGAGCGTGGTGTTGGTGGAGCGGATCGTGCTCGGAAAGCAGCCGACCACGAGCGTGCTCGCGACGAGCAGTTTGATCATGCTGCGCCCACCAGCAAGTTACTCGCCATCGCGCAAATCGCCGATCCTGCGCAATCCGCGCGACGATCGTGAACGCGGCGCGACGCGCGCGTGAACGCGAACCGTTACGAAAGGCTTAGCGCGTCCACATCACGCACGTGCCCGACGCCGTATGCGTCTCGTTCGCTTCGAACGCACCCGGGTGGTGCGAGTCGAGCTGCGTGACCACGAGGCCGTCGCAGCCCATCGCCGCGGCGGTCGCGCGCAGCTTGCCGACGAGGTTCGTGCCCGAGCTGTCGGCGAGGCCGGTCTCCGGCTCGGCTTGGAGCACGGCGATATCGACGTGCGCACGCGCCGGCGCACCGCTGGTGAACACTTCGACGCTCGTCGGCGCGCGCGCGGTCATCGCGGCCGGCGGCGCGTTGATCGGCGTCTCGTACACGTTCACACCGCAGGCTCCGAGCAGGACCAGAACGATCGCGTAGCGCATGCTCGTAGGGTGGTGGCGAATCGGCCGAACGGTACGTGACGAAGCATGAAGAGTGACTTAGCCGACGAGGTCGAGCATTTCGCCGACAACTCTGACCAGCTCGAAGTCGCTCGGCGTGAACACGCGCTTGATGCCGAGCTCGCGCAGCGCCGCGTGATCGGCGGCCGGCACGATCCCGCCGAGCACGACGCCGACGCCGCCGCCGCCGCGCGCCCGCAGCTCGCGCATCACGCTCGCCGCGAGCTCGACGTGCGAGCCGCTCAAGATCGACAGCCCGACGAGATCGACCGATTCCTGGATCGCGACGGCGGCGATCGCGGCAGGCTCGAGCCGGATGCCGGCGTAGATCACTTCGAAGCCGGCGTCGCGCGCGGCGACCGCGATCATTTCGGCGCCGTTCGAGTGACCGTCGAGGCCGGGTTTGCCGACGAGCAAGCGCGGACGCCGGCCGGTGCTCGCGACGTGCGCCTCGACCCGCTTGCGCAAGGCGACCCACGCGTCGCTGCTGCCCGTCGATAGCTTCACACCGCCGACGCCGGTCGCCGCGCGGTATTCACCCCACACGCCGCGCAACGCGGTCCCCCACTCACCCGTCGTCACGCGCGCGAGCGCGCACGCGATCGACGCTTCCATGATCGGCTCGCCGGCGCGCGCCTTCGCGACGAGGTCGTCGAGCGTCGCCTTGACGCGGTTGGCATCGCGGCGCGCGCGGGTTTCGGCGAGGCTCGCGAGCGCGTGCTCGGCCGCCGCCGGATCTGCTGCGAACACGCCGCCGTCGTCGCCACCGACGAGAGGACTGGGGAGCCCCTCCGTATATTTATTCACGCCGACGACGGTCTGGTCTCCGCGCTCGATCCGCGCCATCCGCGCCGCCATCGAGGCGACGAGCTCTTGCTTGCAGTAGCCGGTCTCGATCGCGCCGCGGATCCCGCCGAGCTTGTCGATCGCGGCGAGCTCGCGGAGCGCGGCTTCACACAGCGCGCTGACCTTGGCTTCGACGACCGGGTTGCCGTCGAACAAGTCGCCGTACTCGAGCAAGTCGGTCTCGTACGCGAGGATCTGTTGCAGCCGCAGCGACCACTGCTGATCCCACGGCCGCGGCAGCGACAGCGCTTCGTTCCACGTCGGCAGCTGCAGCGCGCGGCACCGCGCGTGCTTCGACAGCGTGACGCCGAGTGCTTCGATCATGATCCGCCACGCGTTGTTCTCGGGCTGCTGCTCGGTGAGCCCGAGCGAGTTGACCTGCACGCCGTAGCGCAGCTGGCGCAGCTTCGGATCGGCAACGCCGTAGCGCTCGCTGCAGATCTGATCCCACAGCCGCGCGAACGCGCGCATCTTGCACATCTCCTCGACGAAGCGCATGCCCGAGTTGACGAAGAAGCTGACGCGGCCGACGCAGTCGTCGAAGTGCTTCGCGTCGACGCGGCCGCGCGCGCGCACGCGATCGAGCACGCCGATCGCATCGGCGAGCGCGAACGCGAGCTCCTGCACCGGCGTCGCGCCGGCTTCCTGCAGGTGATAGCTGCACACGTTCGACGGATTCCACTTCGGCAGGTTCGCGACGCAGTACTCGTAGGTCTCCGCGATCAGATCGAGCGACGGCTCGGGCGGGAAAATGTACGTGCCGCGCGCCAGGTACTCCTTGACGATGTCGTTCTGCGTCGTGCCGCGCAGGCCGGCTTCGGGCACGCCGCGCTCCCGCGCGAGCGCGACGTAGAGCGCGAGCAACCACACGGCCGTGCCGTTGATCGTCATCGACGTGTTCATCTGCTCGATCGGGATGCCGTCGAACAACACGTGCATGTCGTCGAGCGAGACGATCGGCACGCCGACCTTGCCGACCTCGGGCCGCGCGAGCGGATGGTCGGGGTCGTAGCCGCACTGCGTCGGCAGATCGAACGCGATCGACAGGCCGGTCTGTCCCGCCGCAAGGTTGTTGCGAAACAGCTCGTTGGAGGCGCGCGCGCTGGTATGCCCCGCGTAGGTCCGAAAGATCCACGGGGCGTCGCGATGCTCGGCCATGGGTGGATGTCTACACCGCTTGGCGCTAGCATGCCCGGCATGCGCACCCTCCTTCTTGCCGCGATCCTTGCCGTCAGCTGCACGAAGGCCGAGCCGCCCGCGCCGGCGCCGGCTCCCGCGCCGATCAAATCGGCGACGATCCCGATGGTGACGGTCGACGAAGTCGACGCCAGCCTCGCGAAGCACGAGGCGACGCCGGTCGACGCGAACGGCGAAGCGACGCGCAAGCACATGGGCGTGCTGCCGGGCGCG
>DASXEF010000703.1:0-8326 GCA_036490255.1 Kofleriaceae bacterium | reverse complement strand
GACGTCGAATCGATCGAGTACAGCTTGTCGAGCGTGATGCCGACCATCTTCTGGTTCTTGTCGATCGCGATATCGGTCAGGCTCTCGGTGCCGATGCCCGTGAGCGGTCCGACCTCGACGACCGACAACGTCGTCGAATCGACGCGATAGAGCGTGTCGCCGGTGTGCGCGTAGACCAGCGAATCGCTGCCGAATCCGGTGTCGGAAGGCGTACCTCCGTCATCACCCGATCCGTCGTCGTCCCCCGTCGCACCGTGTCGCGGCGACGAGCAGGCGACGACCGCGATCGCGAAGGAGAACATCACCCTCACGCTGCGCAACATACAGTGTCCACCGGGCGTCCGTCATGGGAATCTCGTGAAGGAGCCCGTCGGTTCCGACTCTGCCCCACGCATGTCCGCCGACCCCAACGACCGAACTGCCACACTCGAACCGCGTAGCGATACGCCCGTGGCAGAGTCGTACGCGTCGGAGCCGGATCCGATGCTTCCCGTCGACGATCCGGATCGCTACGAGCAGATCGCGGAGCACGCGCGAGGCGGGTTGGGACGCATCGTGCGTGCGGTCGACCGCCGACTCGGGCGAACTGTCGCGGTCAAAGAGCTGCTGCGCCGCGATGACTGGCACGAGGCGCGCTTCATGCGCGAGGCACTTATCACCGCTCGGCTCGAGCACCCGGGCATCGTGCCCGTACACGAAGCCGGTCGCTGGCCCAACGGCGATCCGTACTACGTGATGAAGCTCGTCGAGGGCCGCACGCTGAAGGAGCTGATGGCGCAGCATCGCGGGTTGCGCGATCGGCTCGCGTTGCTCTCGCACGTGATCGCGGTCGCCGACGCGGTCGGTTACGCGCATAGCGAAGGCGTGATCCATCGCGATCTCAAACCATCGAACATCATCGTCGGCGCGTTCGGCGAGACGATCGTCGTCGACTGGGGGCTCGCGCGCGATTCCCGCCGTGACGTCGCCGAGCCGAGCGCGGAAGATCTACTCGCGCACGGCTCCGGCGTGTCGACGGTGTCGGGCAAGATCGTCGGCACGCCGGCGTACATGGCGCCGGAGCAAGCGCGCGGCGAGCTCGTCGATCCGCGCGCCGACGTCTACGCGATCGGCACCGTGCTCTACGAGCTGCTCGCCGGCAAAGCGCCGCACGCCGACGACACGCCGGAAGCGGTGCTCGATCGCGTGATCGCCGGGCCGCCGACGTCGCTGACGATCGCGGCGCCGACCGTGCCGAGCGAGCTCGCCGATCTCGTCGCAAAGGCGATGGCGCGCTCGCCCGAAGATCGCTACGCGAACGCGACGCTGCTCGCCGAAGATCTGCGGCGGTTCCAGACCGGCAAGCTGGTCAGTGCGCATGCCTACACGCCGTGGGCGATCATTCGTAAAAAGGCATCGCAACATCGCGGCGTCATCGCGGTCGCGATCGCGAGCGCGGTCGCGCTCGGCGCGGTCGGCGTCGAATCGTTCCGCAAGGTCCTCGTCGAGCGCGACATCGCGCAAAGCGAGCGCACGCGCGCGATCCAAGCCGCGTCTGCGGCGGACGAATCACAGCGCAAGCTCACGCTCGTGCAGGCGCGCACGTCGCTGCAAAAAGATCCGACGGCGGCGCTCGCGTGGCTCAAGCTCTATCCGATCGCACAGCCCGAGCTCGTGCAAGTTGTCGACGTGATCGACGACGCGATCGCGCGCGGTGTCGCGCGCTACGTGTTTCGCCCCGGCGATTGGGTGCTCGACGCGGTGTTCACGCCCGACGACAAGGCCGTGATCGCGGCGGTGCGCGACGACGCGCTGCGCGTCTACGACTTGCAGAACGGCTCGGTGCGCCAGCTCGGCCGCACGCAATCGATGCCCGAAGCGCTCGCGATGTCGAGCGACGGCAACACGGTCTACAGCGGCGGCGCCAACGGCGAGATCATCGCGTGGTCGATCCACGGCGGCGTGTCGAAGCAGCTCGTCGAGCGCGGTCGCGCCGTGCACTCGCTCGATCTCGACGACAGCGGCCAGCATCTGATCATCAACCGCGACGAGCACGCGCAGCTGCTCGGGCTCGACGGCACGCTCACCGCGTTCGGTCCGCCCTCGGCGCAGGAAGTCGCGGTCGCAGCGCGCGACTTCGACAAGCGGATCGCGCTGGTCGCGCCGAATCAAGTCGACGTCGTCGCACCCGACGGCAGCTTGCGCGAGGTCGCGCAGACCGAGCGCGCGATCAAGTGGTTCTCGCTGTCGCCGCTCGGCGACACGATCTACCTGCACGACGGCCAGATGGTGTGGACCGTGCCGTACGCGGGCGGCGCGCTGGTCAAGCTCGTCGCGTACAGCAACGAGATCCAGAACGTCGCGTGGACCGATGACTTCAAGACCCTCGCGATCGCCGGCAAGCTCGCCGACATCATCTTGATCGATGTCGCGACCGGCACGCATCGCGAGCTGCGCGGCCACACCGACGGTGTCTACACCGTGCAATTCACGCACGACGGCCACTCGCTGCTCAGCGCGAGCGACGACGGCACCGCGCGCGTCTGGGACATCTCGGACGGCAGCTCGATCGAGCTGCGCGGCCACGAGGACGACGTGTTTCGCGCGCGATTGTCGTCGGACGAGCGCTTCGCGGTGACCGCGAGCCTCGACGGTAGCTTGCGCGTGTGGCCGATCGCGCACGACGACGCGAAGATCTACGTCGAGCCGACCAGCATCATGCAGCTCGCTCTCGTCGGCGATCACGCGATCGTGACGACGAGCTCGACGGTGTCGTCGTGGGATCTCGTCACCGGCAAGCGCGAGCTGCTCGTGAAGTGGAACTCGAGCCTCGGCGAAGGCATCGCGTCACCCGACGGGCGCATGGTCGTGACGCCCGGCGCGGCGTGGACGCTCGAGGTTCACGGCGCCGACGATGCGAAGCCGGTCGTGCTCAAAGGTCATCGCGCGTTGATCAGCCATATCGAATGGAGCCGCGATGGCGCGACGGTCTATTCGTCGTCGTACGACGGCACGCTGCGCAAGTGGAACATCGCGACCGGCGAGAGCACGACGCTGATCGCGGGCGAGTCGCCGATCAAAGGCTTCGCGGTCGCCGCCGATGGCCGCGTCGCCGCGCAGGTCGGCGACATCGCCGAGATGATCTCGCCCGACGGTCACACGCAGATCCTCGGCGACGGCATGAAGTGGTGCGCGGCACACGCCGAGTTCGACGAGGTTCGCGATCGACTGATGTTCCAGCGTTGCGACGGCGGCCTCGCGATGTGGAACGGTCGCGAGCTGATCGAGCTCCCGACCGACGGCTACGCAGCCGTGCGCGTCTCGGTGTCGGCCGACGGTGGCCGCATCGCCGGCGCGCTCGCCGATCGATCGATCCGCGTGTGGGACGCGAGCGACGGCCACGTGCTCGAGAAGCTGCACGGCCACGAAGATCTGGTCTACGACGTCGCGTTCTCGCCCGACGGCACGAAGCTCGCGTCGGTCTCGCACGACAAGACGGTGCGCGTGTGGCAGCTCGAGAGCGGCCGCCACCGCGTGTTGCGCGGCCACTCCGATGAAGTGACGCGCGTGCTGTGGCACGGCGACGACGAGCTGGTGTCGACGTCGGCGGACGGCACGTTGCGCGTGTGGCCGGTGCCCGGGACCGAATTCCCGACCGCGGCGCAGGTCGCGGCGCGGCTCGACGGCGCGACGACCGCACAGATCGATAACGATAATCGCGCGACGACGTCGGGCGGCTAGCCGTCGAGCTCGGCTTCGATCGCGGCTTCGCCCTCGCGGAACGTCGGATATTGCAGCTCGAGGGCGAGCTCGCGCTTCATCTTCGCGTTGCGCAGCTTGCGATTGCGGTGCGCGATGCGCGGTCGCGCGCCGGGCTCGTAGAGCGCGCGGCTCGGCGGCAGCGGCACGCCCATGCGCTCGCACAACCAGCTCGCGTAGTCGCGCTGCGTCGTCGGCTCGTCATCGGCGACGATGTACAGCGCTTTGTCGGGCGCGTGCTCGGCGGCGGCGAACACGACGCGCGCGACATCGTCGACGTGAATGCGCGAGATCGCGTGCGAGCCGTCGTCGAGCAAGCGGTAGTCGCCTTTCGCGAGCCGCGCGCGCACGCCGCGGCCGGGCCCGTAGACCGGCGCGAGTCGCAGCATCACCGTCTTCATCCGGCCGAACGTGCAGCGCACGATCTCGTCCTCGTCGGCGAGCACGTTCTTCATCGACGCGTCGTCTTGCACGACGGGCGTGTCCTCGTCGACCCACACGTCGTCGTCCGGAAGCGAGCCGTAGAGTCCGCTCGAGCTGAAATAGATGAACGCGTTCGCGCCGGCGCCGTATGCAGCTTGCAGCGCGTTTCGCACTGCGAGGCCGGGTGGAAACGGCAGGCTCGCCGGGATCGAATAGACGACGGTCGCGCCGGGAAAGCTCGCGAGGGCCTGCGGGAGCTGCTTCGGGGTCGCGACGTCCAGGTACTTCACTTCCGCGCCGGCGGCGCCGAGCGGCTGAAGCCGTCCGGTAGATCGCGCACACACGCGAACGGGCTCGCCGGTGGCGAGTGCGGCGCGCGCGATCCGCGAGCCGATGTATCCACAGCCGATCACGATCAAAGGTGGCACGCGCAGACTCTCGCACATGAACCAGCGCCCACTGTGGCCGAACGTCCGATCGTATGAAAACCCGCGCCGACGCGATCGAACGCGAGCTGACCCATCGCAAGTGGTCGGCGGCCGATCGGCAGTTCCGGCTGATCTTGCTCGCCGAGTGGGCGGCGGCCATCGTGCTCGCGTCGGTAATTTTCCCGTCGGTCGCGCACGCAGAGCTCGCGGTCGGTGTCGGTGCGCTGATCGTCGTCGCGCCGGTGTCGCTCGCCCGTGTGAGACCGGGCTGGCTCGGCACTCGCCTCGCGATCGCGGTCGCGCAGCTGACGTGGTCGGCGATGTTCGCGACGCTCACCGACGGGCACGGCGAGCTGCAGTTTCACGTCTTCACGTCGCTCGCACTGTTGTCGTTCTATCGCGATTGGCGCGTCGTCGCCGCGGCGACCACGACGGCCGCGATCGAGCACGTCGCGCTCGGGCTGTGGTGGCCGGGCGAGACGATGTTCGTCGTCTCGCTGCTGATCGCGAGCTGCGTGCGCAGCCGGCGCGAGATTCGCGCAGTCTCGCGTTACTCCGCCGAGCTCGCCGAGAGCGCGTCGCGATACCGCGCGCTCGTCGAGAGCACCGAGACGGTGCCGTTCGAGTACGACCCGGCGGTGCGCACCATGCGCTACATCGCGCCGCAGGCCGGGCGCATCTTGGGGATCACGAACGGTGAAACGCTGTTCGGCGCGGCGGTGCATCCCGACGATCGCGCCCACGTCGATGCCGCACTCGCGGCGAACGAGCACGATCTCGAGTATCGCGTGGTTCGCGACGACGGCCGGGTCGCGTCGCTGCGGCTCGCGATGAGCTGGCACTCGGGCGCGATCCACGGCGTCGCGATCGACATGACCTCGCGGCTCGCGGTCGAAGCCGAGCTGCGCCAGGCGCAGAAGCTCGAATCGATCGGCCGGCTCACCGCCGGCATCGCGCACGAGATCAACACGCCGGTGCAATACGTCAACGACAGCGTGAGGTTCGTCCAGCTCTCGGTCGCCGACGTGATGGACGTGGTCGCGAAGCATCAGCGCGTGTCGACGCTCGTCGCCGACGGCACGGGTGAGACCGCCGAGGCCGCGCGCGAAGCACTCGCCGCCGGCGAAGCACTCGATCTGCCATTCGTCGCGTCGGCGTTGCCCGAGGCACTCGATCGCGCGATCGAAGGTGTCGATCGGATCGCGCACATCGTGCGCTCGATGAAGGTGTTCACCGACACCGCGGCCACGCAGATGGCGTCGGTCGATCTCAACACCGCGATCGAAGCGACACTCGTCATCGCGCGCGGCGAGTACAAATATGTCGCCGAGCTCGAGACCGCGCTCGAGCCGCTACCGGCGGTGACGTGCCGCGTCGGCGAGATCAGCCAGGTCGTGCTCGCGCTCGTCGTCAACGCGGCGCACGCGATCGGCGAGACCGCGCAGCGCGGCACGATCCGCGTCGAGACGAAGCACGCCGGCGATCGCGTCGAGATTCGCGTCAGCGATACCGGCGCGGGAATTCCCGAGGCCGTGCGCGACCGCGTGTTCGAGCCGTTCTTCACGACGAAAGCCGTCGGCACGGCCGGCCAGAGCCTGGCGCGCGCGCACGCGCTGGTCGTCGACGGCCATGCCGGCAAGCTAACGTTCGAATCCAGCGTCGGTGTCGGTACGACCTTCGTCGTGGCGCTTCCCGTGCAGGAGATGGCAGCATGACGGCGACCGGGCGGTGGCGGGTGCTGTTCGTCGACGACGATCCGACGATCTTGCAGAGCTTCAAGCTCGTGTTTCATCGCGAGCGTGCGACGTGGGACGTGGTCTGTGCGCTCGGCGGCGATGCGGCGCTCACCGAGATGCGCGTCGCGCCGTTCGACGTCGTGGTCAGCGATATGCGGATGCCGACGATCGACGGCGCCGAGTTGCTCGCGATCGTCAAAGCCGAATGGCCGGCGACGTTTCGCATCATCCTTTCGGGCGATACGCCGACCGCGATGTTGCGCGCGATGTCGGCGAGCCACGTGATCCTCGGCAAGCCGTGCGATCGCGACACGTTACGCACCGCGATCGTGCGCGCACATGACGTCGCGCGAGCGGCGGGTAGTCCCGGCGTGCGCGCGTTGCTCGGCCGGATCGACAAGCTGCCGTCGCCGCCGCGGACCTATCTCGAGCTCACCGAGCTCGTCGCGAACCCGCGCTCGGGGCTCGACGACGTGGCCGCGGTCGTCGCGCGCGATACCGCGCTCGCCGCCAAGGTCATGCAGCTCGCCAGCTCGGCCGCGTTCGGCCGGCGCGGTGCGATGTCGCTGCGCGCTGCGGTCGGCTTGCTCGGCTTCGAGCTGTTGCGCGGCATCGCGCTGACGACGACGCTGTTCGCGCCCGGCAAACCAGGTCTCGAAGAGATGCAAGAAACCGCGTTGCGCGCCGCCGCGATCGCACGCGATCTGGCACCTCCTGCGTTGCGCGATCTCGCGTTCGTTGCCGCGCTGTTGCACGACGTCGGTCGCATCGTGCTCGCCGGACTCGACGAGCGATCGGCGGTGCTCGCCGCGGAGCTCGCGATCGATCCGGCGCAGCTCGGCGCACATCTGCTCGGGATGTGGGGCCTGCCGTGCGAGATCGTCGAAGCGATCGCGTGCTATCAGGCGCCGGAAACAGCGGCGCCGTCGATCCAGCCGCTCGCGGCGACGATCCATGCAGCGGTCGCGCAAGCGACTGCAACCGCGGTTGGGAGGGTGGCATGAGCAAACCAAAAGTCTTGTGCGTCGACGACGAGCCCAACGTGCTCGCCGGCCTGTCGCTCGTGATGCATCGCGAGTTCGAGGTACTGCAAGCGACGAGCGGCGAGGCCGCGCTCGCGCTGCTCGACAAGACGCCGGAGATCGCCGTCGTCGTCAGCGATATGCGGATGCCGAAGATGACGGGTGCGGTGCTGCTCGCGCAGGTCCGCGCGCGCCATCCCGAAATCACGCGCGTGCTGCTCACCGGCCAAGCCGACATGGCGTCGGCGATCAGCGCGATCAACGACGGTCAGATCTTTCGCTTCCTGACCAAGCCGTGCGATCAGGGCCCGCTACTCGCCGCGCTGCGCGCCGCCGTCGAACACCATCGCCTCGTCACCGCCGAGCGCGTGCTGCTGCGCGACACGTTGCACGGCTCGATCGCGGCGCTCGTCGACATCTTGGCGCTCGCGAACCCGATCGCGTTCGGCCGCGCGAACCGCGTCAAAGCGCGCGCGAGCAAGCTCGCCGAGATCTTGGGCCGACCCGAGTGCTGGCAGGTCGAGATGGCCGCCGCGCTGCAGGATATCGGCTACATCGCACTACCCGCCGAGCTGGTCGAGAAGCTCCGCGCCGGTCACGTGCTCTCGGAGGTCGAGCACAAGCTGGTCGCGCGGCTGCCGGTCACGACCGAGCAGCTACTCGGCCACATCCCGCGGCTCGAGCTCGTGCGAGCGATGATCGCGGCGGCGTTCTCGACGTTCGCGCAGAAGTCCGGCGACGATCCCGCGCAGCTCGGCGGCGCGATCCTCCGCGCCGCGAACGACGCCGACGCGATCGAGCAAGCGGGCACGACCGGCCGCGCGATCGTCGACATCATGCGGGGACGCGACAAGTACGACTCGCGCGTACTCGACGCGCTCGATGCGCTGTTCGGTGCTCGCGCTCCGGAAGCACGCGTCGTGGAAATTCCGCTCGCGAAGCTCAAGCCGGGCATGGTGACCGTCGACGACATCATGAT
>DASXEF010000664.1:0-1893 GCA_036490255.1 Kofleriaceae bacterium | reverse complement strand
GCGACGGTCGTGATCGCGGCGAACGCCAGCATGCGCACGATCGAGGTCTGGCGTTGCCGCGCCGGCAGGCCGAACAGCACCGCATCGGGTGCGAACAGCATGAGCTGGTCGCCGCGCACGTAGCCGAGCTTGCCCGGCGATTGATACGGCCCGCGGTCGACCACGACCTCCGGCGGCAAGAACAGCAGCTGCGTGCCGGCGGCCACCGAAACGACATCGCCGTCGTGCTGCACCGCGCTCGCGAACAGATCGACGCGCACGCCGTCGGCGACCGCCACGCTGGTGCCGTCTGCGACGCGCAGCTCGAATCCACTGCTGACGAGCTCGACGAGGTGGAGCGTGCGCCGGCCCGTGCCGAGTGCGCCGCCGACCGTCGCGTGTGTCGCCGCGGCTTTCAGGCGCCGCTCGTAGTCGCGGCAGATCGCGATTGCACGCGCGGCGCCGTGCTGCGTCCACGCGATCCGCATCAGCGCGACGGCGACGAGCACCGCCGTGATGACGCTGACGATCGCCGTGCCGACCACGAGCTCAGCGTCGCACGCTACGGCGGCGCGATCGTCACGTCGCCGACATCGATCGTCTTGCCGGGCTCGAGCGGCATCCCGGTCTTGCCGACGATCGGCCGACCCGCGAGCACGACGAGCGTCTTGTTGCTCGGCGAGCCGTCGACCGAGAAGCGCCCGTCGGGTCCGCTGCTCGGCGGCGGCGCGTCCAACGCGATCGACAGGCTCCCCGGCGGTTGGTCGGGAATGAGCGCGACGCTCGTGCCGGCGATCGGCTTTCCGGATTTGTCGACGAGGCGACCGGTGACCGTCGCGTTCGCGATGAGCGCGATGTCGGCCGAGCCGGCCTCGCCGGCGCCGACGTGCACGGTCGCCGAGCCTGTTCCATCACTCGACGTCACGTCGAGCGTGTAGTCCCCGGGGTCGACGCGTGGAAACTCGAACGCACCGTCGGTGAACGAGCTCGCCGGGCCGACGCCGGAGACCGAGAACAGCTCGCTCGGGCCGCGCGCGCCGTGCACACTGCCGTGGATCGAGCTCACCGCGACGAGCTGGATCGCGATCTCGCGATCGGGCACGACGCCGGCGATCGTGCCGTGCAACTGGCCCGACTGCGCCTCCGCAACGACCTGGTACGTGCCGTGCGGGACGCTCGCCATCTCGAAGTGGCCGCGCACGTCGGTGAGCGCCGGCGGCAAATCGGCGCTGACGCCGCCGAAGCTTCCGCTGAACATGTGCGGCGCGTCGCGGTCGTCGTCGTCGACGGTCGCATTCATGAGATCGAGCCCGTTCTGCTCGAGCGACACCCACGCGTCTGCGATCGGCGCACCGTCGGGACCGCTGACGGTGCCGGTGATCGTGCCGCTCGGTCGCTCGACCGCGATCTCGATGCCGCTCGCGTGTTGCGCGGCCGCCAGCTCGAGCTTCACGCCGTGTTTCGCCTTCATCGGCCGGCCGCGATCGAGCACGGCGAGGTGATAGCGGGCGGCGTCGAGCCCGCGGATCTCGAAGCTGCCGTCGGTCGCCGTGATCGTCTTGAAGCCGCTCGTGACGCTACTGGCCTGGAGCATCGTCATCGCTCCGACGCGTTCGGCGTTGACCGTGACACCGACGATCGCGTTGCCGGCGGTATCGATGACGCGCCCGGCGATCGAGCCGCCCGGTGCGACGGCGACGACGCTGTCGGCCGCGTTCGCTGCGACGACGACGTCGAGCTTGCCTTGGTCGCCGTTCGGGCACCGCGCGGTCACCGTCGCGTTGCCCGGCGCGAGGGGGCCGAAGCGAAACTCGCCGCGATCGTCGACCGTCATCGTCGTGTGGTCGCGGGCGAACGCATCGTCTTCGAAGCCGTCTTCTTTCGCGAGCGCGACGTCGCAGCTCTCGCGCGGCT
>DASXEF010000643.1:0-6808 GCA_036490255.1 Kofleriaceae bacterium | reverse complement strand
AGCAGCTCCTGGCCGATGCGGATGATCTGACCGGACTGCAGCTCTTCTTCGCCGGTCATCTTCACGAACACGCCGTTGAGGCTGTCGAGATCGCGGACGACCGCGTTCGGCCCTCGGATGTCGAGCATCGCGTGGACCGGCGACAGGTAACCGTCGTTCTCGAACACCGGGCCGAAGCTGCGGCCGAGCTTGTTCTCGCCGGGGCGCAGATCGTGCGTGCCGCCTTCCGAGCCATCGGGCCGGATCAGCGTCATCGAGAGCCGCGCGCGAGCGGGCGTCATCATCGGCGCCGGCTGCGGTTGCTGCGGCTGCGGCATCGCGTTGGGCGCCGAGCCTTCATCCATGCGGAAGCCGCACGAGCCGCAGAAGCGGAACGACGGCGGCACGTCGCTGCCGCACGACGGGCAGCGGCGCATCGTCGTCGCGGCCATCGCCTGTTGCGGCTGCGCGAAGCCGGGCGAGAAGCCGGGCACGCCGGGCGGCGGTCCCATCGGCTGCGGCGCCATCGGTTGCGGCGCCATCGAGCCCATCCCGCCGGGGATGTTCGCGGTCTGGCCGAGCGGACCGGACGGCGGCATGCCGGGCATCGCCGGCTGGCGCGCCGGACCACTGGGCTGCGGCATTTGCGACGACGAGCCGCGCGGCGCGCCGGGCAGCGGCGCGCTCGGCAGCGCGTTCGGTGCTTGCGACGGGTCGGCCATCATCGTCTTCATCATCGCGACGTCACCACCAGCGGGTTTGGCCGCCGTGAGCTCTGCCCCGCATCCGAGGCAGAACTTGTAGTGGTCCTGATTCTCTTTCCCGCAACGATTGCAGACGGTCATGGGTGCTCCGTGCTTCAGACGATTTCGACGCGAAGTAGCTGCTGGCCTAAGAAGACATAGTCGCCGTGGCGGAGCGGTTGCTCGCCGGCGATGCGGACGAACGTGCCGTTGCGCGACCCGAGGTCGGTTACGGATAGCACGCCGCCCTCGATCCGGACCTGCGCGTGGCGACCCGATATGAACGGATCGTCCGCGAAGTTGATGTCGTTGGCTTCGCGGCCGAGCGTGACGCTGGCCGCATCGGGCCGGTACACCGAGCCGGTCGAGCCGCCGCGCAGCTGCTGGACGAGCTCGATCGTCGCGCTGCGCATCATGCTGGCCGAGTAGTACGTGCCTTCGCCGTCGGGCACGTCGTCGGGCAGCTTCGCGGCGTTGACGACGAGCACTTGCTCGCCGACGAGCAGCGTCGTGCCGCTCTGGATCTTGATCGTGTCCGTGATGCGGACGAACACGCCGTTGAGCGAGTCTTCGTCGCGCACGACGAGCTGGTTGTTGAAGTAGCGAAAGTTCGCGTGGATCGGCGACAGGAACGAGTCGTCGGGAAACGAGATCGGGCACTCGCCACGGCCGGCGAGGTGATCGGTGCCCGCGAGCGTGAACGACACGCCGTCTTCACCGTCGCCGCGGATCAGCGTCAGCTTCGCGCGAGCGGCTTGCAGCGCGCCGCCGAAGAACAGCGTGCTGCGTCCCGGCTTTTGCGCGGCCGCGGGTGGTTGGCGCGGCCCGACGCGGGTCTGGATACCTTCGAAGTCTTGCGGTGCAGGCGCGACGACTTTGGCGCCGCACGTCGGGCAGAACTTCATCGTCGGCGGCACCGGCGTGCTGCACTTGCTGCACGCGATCGCGGCCTTGGCCGAGCCGTTGGTCGCAGCAGCCGGCTCGTTGGGCGGCTGCGCGCTGCGGCGACGCGGACGCGGATCGAGTGCGACCGGCTGCCCGCAACGCGCACATTGCGGCACTCCGATCGGAGTCAACGCGCTACACGCGTCGCACACCAGTCCGACGTCCATTCGCCGGGATTGTAGCGTCCTAGGAAACGACGCGTCAAAGAAGCGCGGGCGGTAGATCGGGTTATCTAAACGGTCAGGGCGCGTGCTGGAGCTGGCCCAGCGACCGCGAGGCGGCTTCCTGCACCTGCGGGACGTCGTCCTTGGCGAGCTGGCCCAGCGCCGCGACGGCCTTGGGACCGCCGACCTGGCCGAGCGCGATCGCGACCGCCTCGCGTACGAAGCTCGACGAGTCCGTGGCGGCCTTCACGAGCGCGTCGACATCGGCCTTCGCGCCGAGTGCGCCGACGGCGAGCGCAGCCGCACGGCGATCTTCCCAGCCCGCGGTCGCGAGCGTCTTGGTCAGCGCCGCGGTCAGCTCGGGCGGCGCGCTGCCGTGGCGATGAGCGAGCGTCGCGATCGACGCCATCGCGGCGGCACGCACCTGCGCGACGGGATCGGTCAGCGCCTTGCCGATCGCGGCGGGTGCGGCCTGTGCGTCGAGCTTGGCGGCGACCGAGATCGCGAGCCCGCGGACCTTGGGATCGTCGTCGCCGACGTGCGCGATCACGGCCGGCGCGATCGCCTGGCTGATCGTCGTCAATGCGGCGGCGAGCTTTGGACTGGTGTCGGCAGGCGTCAGCGCGCCGAGCGCGAGCCGATCGGGCTCGGCGTCGAGATCGGCGAGCACCGACACGACGACGTCGCGATGCTCGCCGAGCGCGGTCGTCAGGCCGGCGGCAATGTCGGCGCCGTGATCGGCGACGAGCTTGCCCATGCTCGGCGCGTGCGGCAGCGAGCCCGGCAATTCCGCGATCGCGGCGTCCTTGTCGAGCTTGTTGGCGTGGAGCGGGTAATCGCCGAGATCGCCGAGCGGGGCAGGTGCGAGCCCGGCGCCGCTGACGCGGCCAATCGCCCACACCAGCTCGTCGGCGGATTGGCCGCCGCGCGAGAAGTACGCGCGCAGGAGCGGACCGAGCGCGCTCGGTGTGCCGAGCTCGCCGAGCGACCACGCCGCGAGGCGCTGGGTCTCGCCGCGATTGTCATCGAGCGCCGCGAGCAACACCGGGGCCGCCGACGCGATCCTGCGCGCGCCGATCGCGTACGCACACGCCGCGCGAACCGCATCGGGCCGCGCGCCGTCTTTGACCACGCCGATCGCCGCGGCGCCGACGCGATCGTCGGCGATCTGCGCGAGGCCCAAGCACGCGAGCGTCTGCACCGACGGTTGACGATCCGCGAGCGCCTTGATCAGCGGCGCGACCGCGCGGCGATCGCCGGAGCGGCCGAGCGTGAACGTCGCCGCTTCGCGCAGCGACAGCTCCTGGTTGTCCATCAGCGGCAGCACGTCGTTGATCACGCCCGGATCGCCGAGCCGGCCGGCGGCGACGAGCGCATCGACGCGGACGTCGCGATCGAGCACCTCGGCGAGCGTGCCGATGTGGCGCTGATCTTTGTTCGGCTCTTGCCGCGCCATGTGCACGAGCGGCGGCGCGGCGCCTTTGTTGCCGAGGTAGCCGAGCACTTCGACGGCGATGCGTTGCTGGCCGACGTCTTTGCCGTCGCGCAGCGCCTCGAGCAGCGGGCGCAAGCCATGCGCGCTGATCCGATCGAGCTCGACGCGCGCGGCCTTCTTGACCTCGTCGTTGCCGTGGCGCAGCCGCTCGGCGAGTAGCGGCACGTAGCGGAAGTAGAGCTTGACCAGCTCTTCGCGATAGACCGGCTTGTGCGCCATCATGAACGACAGCGGCGACAGCACTTTCTCGAGCTCGCCGAGCGTGCCGGTCATCTCCTCGAGATCGATCGCCTGATCGCCGGCGCGGCGTAGCACTTCTTCGTTGGTGTCGTTGCGCAGCACGTTGCGATAGAGCTCGGTCGCCTTGAGCGGCACGCCGGTCTGCACGTAGAGCTGCGCGAGCGCGAACGCCGCCTTCGAGTCGCGCGGATCGAGCTGCACGGTGCGCTCGTACGCGGTGATCGCCTCGGGGAACCGCTGCATCTCGGCGTAGCGCTCGCCGAGCCCTTCGTATGCGGTCGGATCGTTCGGGCTCTTCGCGACGGCTTTTTGCTGCCACTCGATCGACTCGGCGTCCTTGCGGCCGTCGCTCTTGATCTCGGAGATCAGCTTGTAGACCTCGCGCTCGCGGCTCGGGACATCTTTGGCGAGCTTGAGCAAGAGCGCGACGGCTTCGTCGTACTTGCGCGGCGAGCCGGTGCGATAGCTCTTGACGAGATCGAGGACGAGATCCTGATCGTCGGGCACCATCGCGACGAGCTTCTCGAGCGTCACGCGCGGCTCGCCTTGCTTGACGCGGCCGGGCCGGCTCCAGTACTCGACGAGGAAGTAGCCGGCTTCGACCGACGCGACGTCGTAGACGGGCTTCTTGTCGGCGCCGACCGTCGGCTGGCGAGCGAAGTCGCGCGTCCAATCGGCGAGCGTGATCGATTCCTTGCCCGCCTTGAACATCACGGTGACGTAGTGGCGGCGCGCGTCGCGGCGCGCGAGCCGATCGGTCGGCTTGGTGCCGAGCAGCGCGAGCACCGTCTTCCAATCGTCGACGGCCTTGTCGAACGACTTGCGCGCCTCGTTGAGGCCGGCGCGGCCCTTGTAGAACTCGGCGTTCTTGGGATCGAGCTCGATCGCCTTTTGATAATTCTTCTCGGCTTCGGTGTAGTACTTCGAGCCGTGCTCGGCGAGCACCTCGCCGAGCTTGGCGTAGCTCGTCGCCTTGCCGTTCGCGATGATGCGCTTCCACGTCGCCATCGCGCGTGCGTTGTCGTTCTTCTGGTAGTACTGCTCGCCGAGCGTGACGAGGTGCGAGATGTCGTCGGGCTCGAGCTTGGCGAGCCGCTCGTACTCGGCGATCGCGAGATCCTCTTTGTTGTAGCGCGTGTACAGATCGGCGATCGCGCCGAGCACGCTCGGATCCTGCGGGAAGCGCTGCTCGAGCCGCAGCAGCGTGTCGAGCGCCTTTTTCTCGTCGCCGCGCCGCCAGTAGCGCTCGGCGAGCTCGAGCTGGAACCGCGCTTCGCCGGGCGCAACACGCACGACGACCTCGTACTGCGCGAGCGCTTCGTCGTCGCGGCCGGAGTTCTCGAGCAGCGCGATCAGCCGGCGCTGGGTCTCGAGCTCGTACGGTGCCTTCGCGACCGCGCGCTTGAGTGCCTCGATCGCTTTCTCTTGCGCGCCGGTTTCTTCGTACAGCTTGCCGAGCGTGTCCCACTCGAAGTGACCGCGCGTGCCTTCGGGCCAGTCCTTTTCGTATTCGGCGAGCAGCTGGGGCAGGGCTTGCTTGCGGCGATAGATATCGATGATGCGGCCGGTGAGCTCGACCTCGAGGTAATAGCCCTTCGGCGCGAGCTTGATCGCGCGCTTGTACTCGGCGACCGCGTCGTCGTCTTTGCCGAGGCCTTCGAGCGCCTGGCCGCGGCGCGCGACCACTTCGACGCGGCGCGCCGGATCGCTGCCGAGCAGCTTCTCCGCCGACGCGTACGATTCGAGCGCGATGTCGCGCTTGCCGGCGGCGAGCATCGCGTCGCCGCGCTCGATCCACAGCTGCGCGTTCGTCGGATCCAAGTCGAGGAACTGCTTGAAGTAGGCGTTGGCGCCGTCGTTGTCGCCGGTCGCGAGCGCGAGATCGGCGAGCGCGCGTAACGCCTTCTTCTTCATGTCCTTGCCGGACGAATGCGCGAGCGCTTTGTCGTAGGCGGCGCGTGCGTCGGCGTTCTTGCCGGCGCCTTTGTCGAGCTCGCCGATGTTGATCCACGCCTCGGCGTCGTCGTCTTTCACGCCGACCGCCTTCGCCCACAAGTCGCGTGCGCGTGCGTCGTCGCCGGTCGAGTGCATCAAGCGGCCGAGCACGACGAGCGACGCCCAGTCGCTCGCGTTCTTATCGATCTGCTTCTGGTACTCGTCTTTGAGCAGGTCGACCGTGCGATAGCGCCGGTACATCTCGAGAAGCTTCGCGAGGGCCGACGCATCGTGCGGGCTCTTCGCGAGGATCGCCTTGTAACGAGCGATCACGGTCTTGTCGAACGGATCGCGCGTGACGCCCCAGTCGGCGGGCTGCGCGAACGTGACGGCCGGTGCCGAAATAGCCACCACGACCGCGGCGAACAGGAGGCGCCTCATGCGCCTTCGATCATAGCCTACGCGCGGATGCGAGCCAGGATCGACCCGAGGTGAGCGCGGCGCATCTCGATACAGAAATCGCGGATCAACCGCGCCTGCGAGCGCGCCATCGCGAGAAACTTCACGCCCAGGCCCGACGCGAGCGAATCGTCGGTGCGATAGCAGATCTGGCCGGACGCCCAGATCGATTCGCTCGTGCCCGGCAGATCGAGCTCGAGCCCGACGACAAGCCCGGGCGGCGGCGCGAGCAGCGAGATCGACGACATGTTGATCCCGCTGTCCGACAGGTTCGACGACAGCGCGCGAATCGGCCGATCGTTGACGTACGACGTCACCATGGACTCGAACGGAATGCGGTACCCGAGGCGGCGTTCGCTGGTAGACGACATGTGGGATAAAATCGTACCCAGGCTTGTGGAGCGGCCCAAGTTTTCGCAATAAATGGATCGCGTGCTGCCGCTGCCCAAAGTCGATCGTCGCGAGCTGGTCGCGATCAACGCGCTCGCGAGCTGGCTCGCCGCGAGCGGTGCGATCGGCCGGCGCACGGCGGCGCTCGTCGGCGGCCCGCTGACGCCGCGCCGGATCGTCGCGGCGACTGGTGATCCGTTCGCGGCGCGTTGCGAGCTTCGCGTCCGCGGCGCGTCGATCGAAGTGCGCGGCGCCAACGCCGGTGTCCGCGCGATCGTCCAACGCGTGCTCGGCGGGCCGAACGAGCTACCGGCGCCGCGGCCGCTCGGTGCCGTCGAGCATGCGATCTGGGCGCTCGTGGTCGCAGCCGCCGTCGAGGATCTCGCGATCGCCGGCGAGGTCTTCGCGTGCGAGGCCGCGTTACAGATCGACGATCCGATCGCACTCGGCATCGAGCT
>DASXEF010000118.1:0-7361 GCA_036490255.1 Kofleriaceae bacterium | reverse complement strand
CTCGCGATCGCCGGGCGCGTGTCGTATCACGCGCCGTCGGGCGGCTCGGGGTTGCGCTTCGTCAGCCGCGACGGCGACGGCGATCGCCGGCTGCGCGAGCTGATCCGGCGATTGCGCGCGAGCTGATGGCGTATCAAAGGCCGCCGCGAGCGATGACCACGCGTCGCGCGGGCGAAGCGGTCGGAGCCGCACTCGTGTTTCGCGGCATCAGCGACGCCGTGCGCGGCGAACGCTTGCTCGCCGAATGGCTCGACTTCGTCGGTGCGCGCATCGCCGCGCGCACGCGCCCCGACGGGATCTACGATCGCGTGCTCGTGATCGAGGTCGCGAGCTCGGCGTGGTTGCACGAGCTGAACTTGTTGCGCGCGCAGATCCTCGCCGGCTTGCTCGCGCGGGTCGGCGAGCCGCGGCTGTTCGACGAGCTCAAGTTCAAGATCGCCGGCCGCGTCAACCGCAGGACGAGCTCGAACGTGCGGCCGCGCGCGCCGATCAAACCGGCCGCGCCCGACATCGCGCCGGCGACCGGCCTCGCGCGCGAGCGGATCGTGCGCGAGACCGAGACCATCGCCGACGAGGAGCTTCGCGAGCTGATCCGCAGGGTTCGGATCGCGAATGATCGGTAGTACGCTTGCCGGATGCTGCCCGAAGCTCGCACCGTTCGCGATCGCCTGGTAGCACCGCCCGACAGCGACGAGACCAAGTTCGAAGCCGAGCTCGCCGTGCTCCGCGCCGACGAGCGTCGCCGCACGATCTTCGCGAGCATCTTCGGCTCGCTGATCGTGCTCGCCGCCGCTGCGCTCGTCGCGTCGATCGGGTTCGGCCGGTTCGGCGACGCGCCGGCATCGTTTCACATGGCGGAGACGCTGCGCACGATCCTGATCGCGGCCGCGCTCGTGCTCGGCGGCGGGTTATTCGGCCGGCTCGCGTACACGGCGTGGCGCCGCCGTATGAACGCGTGAATGATCGCCGACACACCGGCGTTGTGATCCCATGCTGCCGAACGCTCGCACGATCCGCGACGGTCTGGTCGAGCCGCCCCAAAGCGACGAAGCGCGCTTCGAAGCCGAGCTCGCGGCGCTCAAAGCACGGGCCCGCCGCCGCCAGCTGATCTGCGGCATCGCCGCCGCCTGCGCGATCGTCGCGTCCGCGCTCGCAGTCGTCGCGATCGCGACCGGCCACGACGGGGAATGGGACGGCAGCAATTTGCTCTTCGATCTGAGCGTCGCGGTCGCGAGCGGTGTGTTGCTCGCGATCGCCGCCGCATGCGCGCACAGCGCGTACGACGATCGCCGCGCTACTTCGTCAGGCCCGAAATCGCGCCGCCCGCGATCGTGAGCAGCGACGCCAGGTCTTCGTCGTTGAAGTGCAGCATGCCGCCGAGGAAGTAGTCGCGGCCGAAGCGGAACGACTGGAACTGCGTCGGCACGTCGCCGGTGCCTTCGACGATCGGCAGGTATTGCGGCTTGTTGAGCAGCTCGTCGACACCGCCGACCACGTAGAAGTACTTGAACAGCTCGACTGCGGCGCCGAGCTTGACGCGCGGGTACGCATCCCACGTCGCGTCGAAGATGTCGGCGGAGAACTTGATGCTGTGGTTCCACCACCGGAAGTCGGCGTCGGCGCCGATGCCGCCGGTCGATTCCTTGAGGCCGTAGCGCAGCGTCAGCCAGCCGAACTGCTTCGCGAACTGGAACGTGAAGCGATACGAATCGCTGATCACGCTCGTGCGAATCCAGTGGTTCGGATCGACCGTCGGATCGAACGTCAGCGTGATGTCGGGGTAGTTGCCGCGCGGGCCCTTCTCGAGCTCGATCAGATAGAACTTGTCCGGACGCGTGTGCAGCTCGACGGTGATGTAGTTGTTCACCATCCCGGCGCCGAAGTAGTACTCGCTGCGCAACCCGACGTAGGTCTTGAGGTTGAACAGCGTGCCGAGGAAGCCCTTCGCGTCGTCGGTGATCTGCTCGACGTTGTCGGCGATCGCCGGATCGTTGACGAGCCGGCCGAGCGTGCCGGTATCGGTGTCGATCTTGTGCGTGATCGACGTCGTGTTGTCGATGACGTTGTCGAGCTTGTCGAGCTTGCCGCGCAGCTTGTCGCCGGTCTGCTGCAGCTCGCTCTTCGCCGTCGCGATCAGATCTTTCGCGTCGCCCGACGCGTCGTCGAGGTTCTTCAGGATCGCCTTGATCCGCGGATCGGCATCCTTCGAGATGTCGCGCAGGTTGTCGGCGATGCCGTCGACCTTCTGGACCAAGCGATCGGCGCGCTCGATGATGTCGCCGACGGTGTTCGCCTCGCGCTGGACCAAGCCGTCGACGCGATTCGCGACCGACGTCATCGGCCCGTTGACGACGCGGCGGACGTCTTCCGATAGATCGCGCACGCTGTCGAGCACGCGATCGACGTTCGGCAGCGTCTCTTCGATGCGATGCAGCAGCTGATCCGGCGTGGTCGCTTCGACGACGTGCGTGACCTCGCGACACGCGTCGCGCTTCGCCAGATCGGTCGCGTCGTAGTCGCTGCACTTCGGCCCCAGGCGCGTGAACGTTTGCTTGCCGCCGTCGGCGCCGGCGCGCGTCTCTTCGCCCGGATCGATCTCGAGATAGTTCTCGCCGAGCAGCGACGTCGCCTTCTTGAACACGGTCGCGCTCGACCACACGTCGATGTCGTTCGACAGCCGGAACGTGATCTTCGCGTAGCGACCTTCGACCTGCAGATCGGTCACTTCGCCTTGAGGCAAGCCCGCGACCACGACCTTGCTCTTCTTCGGCAGACCCGACGCGTCTTTGAACCGCGCGAACAAGATCTGGTTGTTCTTGCCCGCCGGGTTCTGGCCGAGGTTCTTCCACACGATGTACGTGCCGACCGCGAGCAGCAGGAACAGCACGGCGACGCGAACGCCCGCGGACAATCCCTTCACGGTGCGTAGTCCATGCTGTGATCTTCCGCGGCGAGCTTCTGCACCGCGCCGACGCCCGACGCGTTCAAGAACTCGTGGATGTACGGGTCGCGACTACCGGCGATCACGGCGGCTGGGCCCGCCGCCAGGATCCGCTTGTTGTGCAGCATGGCGATGCGATCCGCGATGCGGAACACGCTCGCCATGTCGTGCGAGATCACCACCGACGTGACCTTAAACTGCTCGCAGGTCGCCAGGATCATTTCGTCCACGTTTCGCGTGGCGAGGGGATCGAGACCGGTCGTCGGCTCGTCGTACATCAAGATCTCGGGTTCCAGCACGAGCGCGCGCGCGAGCCCGACGCGCTTGCGCATGCCGCCCGACAGCTCGCCCGGATTCTTCTTGAGCGTGTGCTGCAGGCCGAGCTTGGTCAGCCGATCCAACACGATGTCGTGCATCTCTGCGCGCGACTTGCCGCCGCGCTCCTTGAGCGGAAACATGCAGTTCTCTTCGACCGTGAGTGAATCGAACAGCGCGGCGAACTGGAACACGAGACCAAACTTGCGGCGAAACACGGCAAGCGCCTCGGTATCGAGCGACAGCACGTCGGTGCCGTCGACGTAGATGTGCCCGCTGTCGGGCCGGAGCAAGCACATGAAGTGCTTGATCAGCACGCTCTTGCCCGCGCCCGATGCGCCGAGGATCACGTTGACCTTGAAGCGCTCGAGGTCCAGGTCGACCCTGTCGAGCACCAGGTTCGAGCCGAAGCGCTTGGTCAACGCGCGGACGCGGATGTGCCAGCGCGGATCTTTTTGTTCGGCGGGAGAGCTGCCGATGATCTCGCCGGCGCCTTCGCCGTCCGTCACGGTCCGCCTCGGACCGACGGGAACACGGACAACAAGATGTCCGACAGGAAGTAGTCCATGACCACCGTCGCCACCATCGCGATCACGACCGCACGCGTGGTACCGAGCCCGACGCCACGACCACCGCCACTCGCGTGATAGCCCTGATAGCAGCCGACGGTCGCGACGATGAACCCGAAGAACACCGCCTTGATGACGCCCTGGCCGACGTCCATCGCCTGCACGATGTCGCGCAGGTTCGCGACCCACTGGCCTTGATCGACGTGCTCGATCACGACCGCGGATAAATACGCGCCGCCCATCCCGACGACGAAGAACAGCAGCGCGAGGATCGGCGTGACGATCATCGAGGCGATGATGCGAGGCAGGATCAGGTATTGATGCGGGTTGACGGCCATCGACTCGAGCGCGTCGATCTGCTCGGTGATCCGCATCGTGCCGAGCTCGGTCGCCATGCCGGCGCCGGCGCGACCGGCGAGCATCAGCGACGTCAACACCGGCCCTAGCTCGAGCGCGATCGCCTTGCCCGTCGTACCACCTGCAAACGATTCCAAGCCGAACTGGCGGAACGCGTTGACCGACTGCAGCGACAGCACCATGCCGGTCGCCGCGCCGACGAGCAGCACGATCGGCAACGAACCGAACCCGATGTACTCGGCCGCATCTAAATAGGTCTGGCCGCGAAACGGCCGGCGCGGCAGCCACACGAGCGCCTTGCCGATCAGGATCAAGTGACCGCCGACGACATCGAGGAAGCGATAGACCGGCGCGCCGGCGTCTTTGAGGCCTCGAACGATCGCGCGAGGGATCGTCGGCGTCGGCTCCTCGGGCGTCGGATCCGGCGCGTACGACGGCGCCATGTTCGATTTCGGCGCAGGCGCTTGCACGGGCGGCGGCTTCACGTCGGTCGGTGCGTCTTCGGAGTTCTGCGTCATCGCACATCCGGCGGGTAGATCCGTGGCACCCGCTTGCTCATGCCGCAGGTTACCTCGTACTCGGACAGTCCGGTCCACTGCGCGTACTCCGCGCACGTGATCGACACCCCGCCGCTCGCACGGCCGAGCAACACGGCGGCGTCACCGACGTGGGCGTCGGCGATGTCGGTCACGTCGGCAGCCGCGATGTCCATGCTGACGCGGCCGACGAGCGGCACGCGTTTGCCGCGAATCGCCACCTGCGCGTGGTCGCTTGCGCTGCGCGGTAACCCGTCGGCGTAGCCACACGGCAGGATCGCGATGCGGCTGTCGCGCGGCGCATGCCAGGTCGCGCCGTAGCCGACCGACGCGCCTTTCGCGACGTTGCGGATCTGCGCGATCGCCGTGACGAGCCGCATCGCCATCGCGCCTTCGCCGGCGAAGTGGCCGTTGCCGTAGATCGCGATGCCGGTGCGCACGAGATCGAAGCGCGCCTCGGGGAACAGCAATGCGGCCGAGCTGTTCGCGGCGTGGCGCACGCGAATCGGCGCGCCGGTCGCACACACCGCGTGGTCGACCTGCGCGAAGCGGCGCAGCTGATCGCGCGTCATCGAGTGCGGGTCGCTCGGATCGTCGGAATCCGCGCACGCGAAGTGCGTCATCAAGCCGACGATCGCGACGCCGGCGCGCGCCGCATCGATCGCGATCGCGGGCGCCTGCTCGACCGAGACGCCGAGCCGGCCCATGCCGGTATCGACTTTGAGGTGCGCTTCGACCGCGCCCCTCGCGCGCGCGACGTGCGCGAACGCGTCGAGCTCTTCGCGGCTCGAGATCACCGGCGTGAGCTTGGCGGCGACGACCTCGTCTTCACCGCCGACCTGCGACGGGCCCATCACCAAGATCGGCGCGGTGACGCCGGCCTCGCGCAACGCGACGCCTTCTTCGACGAGGCTCGTGCAGAACCCGTGTGCGGCTTTGTGCTCGACGAGCGCTTTCGCGACCGTGATCGCGCCGTGGCCGTAGCCATCGGCTTTGACCACGGCCCAGATCTGCGCGCCCACGTTGGCGTGGAGCGCGCGCGCGTTCGCGACGATCGCGTCGAGATCGACCTCGACCCGCGTACGCCGGATCATCACGTCCACTGGCGCGATTACGCGCTCAAGCGAACGAGCGTGTCAACTAGGCCGCCTTTTTCTTCTCGGCGCGTTCGATCAATGCCGGCGTGACGACGAGCGAGCGACCGCGCGGAATGATCAGACCGTCGCGCGCGAGCTGGTTGAACGCGCGCGAGATCGTCTCGCGGCAGCTACCGATCATGTTCGCGAGCTCTTGCTGCGTCGGCCGGCGGCGAACGACGAGGCCGTCCGGTCCCGACGCGCCTTCTTCGCGCGCGAGCCCGACGAGGCGATGGATCAAACGCTCGTTGACGTCGCACAGCGCGAGCTGCGCGATCGTCTGGTCGGCGCGGCGGAGGCGGCGCGCCATCTCCGAGACCAAGTTGATCGCGGTGCGCGGATGCGCCTGGATGTGCCGCATCAGCTCGTCGCGGGTCAGCGCGAGCACGACGGTCGGCTCGACCGCGAGGCAGTGTGCCGACCGCGGGCCTTGGTCGAACAGCGACATCTCGCCGAACGAATCGCCGGCGCGCAGCAGCGACAGCGTGACCTCGCGGCCGCTCTCGCCGAACATCACGACCTTGATGCGGCCGGACATGATGACGAACATCGCGTCGCCGGGCTCGTCTTGCGCGATCACCGAGGCACCGACGGCGATGCGGCGGACCGAAATCCGCGCGGTCAGATCTTCGATCGCGTTGATCGGCAATGCGGCAAACAACGGCGCCCGCGCGATCGTCGCGCGGATGCGCGCCGCATCTTCACCGCCATGTGGCGCCGCACTATGGGGCCGCATTTCAGGTGCAGCCGTGCGTTGCGGCATCGGCGAGGTGGACATGGGCTGGACAGGACGAGCGATCCCTAGCGTCATGAGAGAAACTCCTCGTGGGACCCAGCCCCACGCGAGCCTCTAGTACAAGGGTCGTGCCGCGCGCCTCGATCGCATGTGGTTGTTGGAATTCCAGCGGCTTGCCGCGCTGCACCCCTCAAACAACCGTGATGTTTGCTCCACAACTTCGTACAACACCACGGCACGAATGTCGTGGTCGTCACACGTCCTCTGGGCGCAAGTTGGCGGTAGGGTCCGGCGCGATGACGATCGTGGTCAACGGCGAGGCTCGCGACGTCACGCCCGGAACGACCGTCGCGGCGCTGATCGCCGAGCTCGGGTTTGGCGATCGTCGCGTCGCGGTCGAATGCAATCGCGAGGTGGTGCCGCGTGCCCGACACGCGACCACCGTGCTAGGCGAAGGCGACCGACTCGAGGTCGTGACCTTCGTCGGCGGAGGCTGAACAATGAAAGACGATACCTGGCAGCTCGGCGACCGAAAGTTTCGCTCGCGGATCATCGTAGGCACCGGCAAGTACAGCTCGCTCGACGAGACAAAGGCCGCGCTCGACGCGAGCGGCGCCGAGATCGTCACGGTCGCGCTGCGCCGCGTCGATCTGAAGAGCAAAGAGCCCACCGTGCTCGACGCGATCGATCGCACCAAGTACGTGCTGTTGCCGAACACCGCCGGCTGCTTCACCGCCGACGACGCGATTCGCACGCTCCATCTCGCGCGCG
>DASXEF010000632.1:0-7632 GCA_036490255.1 Kofleriaceae bacterium | reverse complement strand
ACAAGGAGGCGCTGCTGATCGCGATGGCCGATACCGTGCTCGGCGAGCTCACGCTGCCGCGCCATCACAAGAGCTGGCGGACGCAGCTCGAAGCGCTCGCGCGGCTGCAATGGGATGGCTATCGCCGCCATCGCTGGCTCGCGCCGATGCTGTCGATGACGCGGCCGCAGCGCTTGCCGAACGGCATGCGCCACACCGACGCGGTGCTCGCGGCGGTCGATCAGCTCGGCATGTCGACGGCACGCACGCTCGCGACCGCGATCGCGTTCATGGGTATCGTCCGCGGCGTCGCGGTCGGGCTCGAAGCCGAGCGAGAAGCGGAGCGCGACACCGGCATGGATCAAGACGAGTGGATGGTGGCGCAAGAGGCCACGTTCGCGCCGCTGCTATCGCGGTTCCCGACGCTCGCGAAGGTCGCCGGTGCGAACGCGGACCTTTCGCTCGACGCGCAATTCGAGTGCACGTTGACGCTCGTCCTCGACGGGCTCGCGGCTGTCGGGGTACGATGAGGCGTGCGGTTCTGCACCGTCGTGGCGATCGCATCGTCGGCGTGTAGCTTCGAGCCGTCGCAGGCTCGGGCGATCGACGCGGCGCGCACGGCCGATGCTCAGCGGCTCGATGCGACGGACGGCGCCGACGCCGCGATGCTGGACGCGTACGTGCCGGCCGACGTCGTCGCGATCCAATCGCTGACGAAGCCCTACGGGACCGACGACGACTTTTCGCTGCTGATCAGCGCCACCCACGGCGACGTCTTGATCGCCGCGACCTACGCATCGGAGATCGGCGCCGTCTCGGTGACCGACAGCGCGGGACTGAGCTGGACGAGCCTGACCCGGCGCAGCGAGAACACCGGCCCGTGCGACGAGGTGGAAGCACAGTTCTGGTATGCGGTGCTCGCGAGCGACGTGACGACGACGGTCGATCTCCATCAGACCGACGCGGCGGCGATCGGCATGCAACTGATCGAGTATTCGGGCGTCTCGACGACATCGCCGATCGACGGCGACGTCGGCGGCGCCGCGCCGAATTCGACGATGAACCTGACGACGCCGCCGATCACGACGTCGCACGACGGCGCGGTGCTCGCGATCTTCGCCGACGTCGAGGGCGGCGGGATGATGACGCCGGGCAGCGGCTGGACCGCGCGCGGCAGCGACACCGAGTTCTTCACGCTGCTCGTCGATAACGCGCCGGGCTCCGCCGCGGGGACGTTCGTGCCGTCGGGCGGGCTGCCGGGCGGCGCGAGCAACTGCTGGGTCGGCGCTGCGATCGGGCTGCGCGCGCGCTGAGCCTGTCGACCGAACACCGAGCTCGTGGATCCGCGTTGCGATGCGCCTCGTCGTCTGGGCTCTTTGCGCCGCGTGCGCCGGTACGCCGAGCGTCGCGCCGGAGCTCGTGCACGTCGGGACCGTCAGCTTCGCGATCGCCGATGCGTCGCGCCGCGATCCGGTCGATGCCTCGCGTCCGCGCACGTGGATCGTGCAGCTGTACTACCCGAGCGAGCCGACGCCATCGACCGGCAGCTACGCCGACGATCCGGCGCTCGTCGACGCGCTCGTCGCCGAGCACTATTACGACGCGGGCGAGCGGACGTTGCGCAGCTGGCAGACCAAGCCGGCGTTCGCCGCGACGAACGCGCGGGTCGCCGCGGCGCGTGCGCTGCCGCTCGTCACGCTGTCGCCGGGCGCCGGCTTCGCGCGGCTCAACTACGCCGAGCTCGCGTCGCACCTGGCGCTGCGCGGCTACGTCGTCGCGGTGATCGATCATCCGTACATCGGCATCTCGCACGTCGGCGATCGGATCGTGAATGCCGACGACGATCCGGTGATGGCGTCGGAGAATCCGGCGGATCTGCTGCCGAGCGTGCGCGCGTGGACGCGCGATATCTCGATGACGATCGACGACCTCACGACGCGTGCGCGCGTGGCCGGCCTGACGATCGATCGCGCGCGGATCACCGCGGTCGGTCATTCGATCGGCGGCACCGCGGCCGTCGGTGCGTGCGCCGATCCGCGCGTGCATGCGTGCATCGACTTCGAGGGCTTTCTCGAAGGCATCGACGCGCTCGACCACGGCGCGCTGCACCCGACGCTCGCCGTGTACAGCCGCGCGAAGGGCCGCCCGCCGACATTAAAACCGGGCGAGGTCGATCCGATGGACACGATCACTGCCGCGCTGGCGGCCGCCGGCCAGCCGGTGTGGACCGTGAAGGTCACCGGCGGCAGTCACACGAGCTTCTCCGACGCACCGGATGTGCTGCCGGCGACGCTGTCGCGCTTCGGCGGTGAGCTCGTCACGCCGGCGCGCTCGTTCGAGCTGTACACGGGCATCGTCGACGCGTTCGCGCGTGCGTACGATCGCGGTGGCGGTGGTGACGCCGCGTTTCGCGCGTTTCTGGCGACCGCGCCCGAGACCGCGGGCCAGCTCAGGTAGCCGGCGGCAGCAACGGCCGTTTGGGCTTCGGCGGCAACATCGGTCGCGGCGGCCCGCTGCGGCTCGTGCCGAACAGGCGCTGCGAGCCGAGCGGCAGGTTGAACACCTCGAACAAGCCGTGCAGGATCGTCTTCGCGCGGCGCGCCGCGGGCGACGTGCGGTTCTCGAAGATCGTGTCGGAGATGCCCTGCGCGTTGATCGACAGCCCGAAGAACAAGTCCTGACGAACCTTGCCGGCGATGTCCGGATCCGGTGGCGGCTTGTAGTTGCGGCTATCGAACTCGATCGCGACGTCGACGAAGCGCGCGGCCTTGCCGAGCTTGTTGCGAATCACCGGGATGCCGGCGAGGTGGAACGCGGCGAGATACGTCTGGCCCGAGTAATCCTCGGCGATGTTCCAGCGCGAGCAGCCGCCGAGCGGGCAGGGCGACGTGCCCGCGACCTTGCGTGCGTACGCGCGGCTCGGGAAGTACTCGACGCGATACGCGAACAGCTCGCGCAGCTTCGGGAAGTTGTCGAGCAACACCGCGAGCCCCATGCCGACGGAATCGCCGGTCAGATCGCTGAACGAGAACTCGTAGAAGAACCCGTCGCGAACTTCGACGCCGACGAAGCACAGCTCCGACATCACCGCCGACACGACGCTCGACTTCAAGCGATTGAACCCGCCGACGCTGGTCAGGATGTACGTGCCGAGTCGCGCGAGCGCCATCGTCGCCCATGCGTGGCCGCACTTGTCGGCGCCGCCGGCGTACGTCGTCACGTCCATCCAGCCGTCGCCGCCGAACTTGTACTTCGAGAGCGGCTTGTGCGCGCGATACCACGCGTAGAACGTCCACAGCGCGAACGTCGCGTACGCCGCGGTCATCAGGCCGACCGCGCGGCGCGGATGGAGCTCGGGGGTCAGCGCGGGAGACGGTTCTGGTTTTGGCTCGGCCGGCGGTGGCGGCTCGACCGGCGGCGGCGCGTCAGCTTTCGGTTTGCCTCGAGCGAAGCGCCACCAAGCGAGCAGTACGAACGCGACGATGATGACCACGACTCGCCGCGCACGCTACCTCACGCCTCGAGCAAACGAATCTTACGTAAACCATAAATCGACCATGCGGCCGAGATCGCGACGAGGCTCGATGCAGCGACGAGCGGGGAACCGTGCCCGACACCGGCAAGCTGTGCGACGTCGTGCGTGACGCTCAGCACGGCAATCCCGGCCGGAATCTGCCCGACCACGCTATCGACGAGCATGTAAATGATCGCGAGCGCCATGCCATAGCGCGGCGCCACCGTCGCGATGCCCGCCGCGACGAACGCGCTCGCACACGCACCGGCCGCCAGCGCGAGCGTCGTCGATGCCGATGCGAGCGTGCCGGCACCGACTGCGGTCGCGACGATCCAGCCGATGACGACGAGCGCGACGACGTATGGCGTGAGCACGACGAGCTTGCCGGCGACGAGCGTCCAGCGCGGGATCGGCCGCGACCATAGATACGTGATCGAGCGGTCGTCGAGATCGGCGGTGATCGCGGCAGCGACGACGATCGCCGGCAGCACGACGAGTAGCAATTGCTCGACCTCGAACGAGCGCAACGCGTAACCGGTGCGACCGCGCAGCGCGGCGGCGAACGCGATCGGCAGCGCCGCGACGACGATGCCGATCAGCGGCGCACGGCTGTGCAGCAGGCGCCACACCGTGAGCCGCGCGATCGCGAGCACGGCGCCGGCGTCGCTCACTTGCCACCGGCTTGCGACAACAGATCGAGCACGGCGCCGAGATCGGTATCGAGCGCGCTCATCGAGCTGACGACGAGCCGGTCGGCGCGGATCGCCGCGGCGATATCGTCGTAACACTGATCGAGCTGGCGGGTCTCGACGATCGCGGTGTCGGCGGTGACCTCGACGCGCGCGACGTGATCGTGCGCGACGAGCGCCGCGGCGAGCGTGCGTGGCCGATCGCACGCGACGCGTACGCGATGCGGGCGATGGTGCAATCGACGGCGAATCTCGCCGATGTCGCCGTCGGCGACCATGCGGCCGCGATCGAGCACCGCGATGCGCGTCGTCAACGCCTCGATCTCGTAGAGCACGTGGCTCGACACGCAGATCGTCTTGCCCCGCGCGGCGAGCTCGCGGATCCGCGCGACGATCTCGATGCGCGCGACCGGATCGACGCCCGACAGCGGCTCGTCGAGCAGCAACAGATCCGGATCGTGCGCGATCGCGGTCGCGAGCTTCGTGCGCTGGCGCATGCCCTTCGACAAGCCGCGGATCTTGCGGTCGACCGCGTCCTGCATGCCGACTTGCTCGAGTGCGACCATCGCTGCATCGCGCGAGCGCCGCCGCGGTACGCCCGCGAGCTCGGCGAGCCGCGTGACGAGATCGCCGATCTGCATGTCCTGCCACGTGTGATCGTGCTCGGGCGCGTAGCCGATCCGGCGCCGCACGTCGAGATCGAGAAACGGCGAGCCAGAGAACACCTCGAGCGCGCCGCGCGACGGTCGCGCCAAGCCCGCGAGCATCTTGATCAGCGTCGACTTGCCGGCGCCGTTCGGGCCGAGCAAGCCGACGATGCCGCTCGACATCCGCCAGTTGACGTCGGAGACGCCGAGCACGCGGTCGTACCACTTGCTCACATTGGCGACGACGATCGCATCGCCCGTCGTGGGGCTCACGACGCACCGAACCCGCGGTGATGCGCGCGGCGCACCGAGATCGCGATGATCGCGAGCGCGACGGTGACGTGAATGGCGATCGAGGCGAGCGCGACGTCGAACGGGATCCGCAGCCGCTTGCTGAGATGGATCGAGAACAGCTGGTTCGTGATCGAATCGAGCGCGCTCGGCAGGTCCAACGCGCTGATCCAGCCGGTCGTCATCGCGCCGAGCACGGCGCAGATCGAGCCGACGACGAGCCAGTAGCCGGCCCACACAGCGATCGCCTGCGCGCGCGACGGCAGCAGCGACGAGATCGCGAGCGGCACGATCGCGTAGACCAGCGTCGTGAGCACGCCGATCAGCACGACGTTGCCGACGAGCCCGAGGTGCATGACGAGATGATCGGCGTCTTCGTAGAGCCCGAGCCGCAACAGCGCCAAAAATGCCGGCCCGAGGATCGCGAGCGAGCCGACCAGCGCGAGCATCGCGGCGAGCTTGCCGATCATGTAGTCGATCGGCCGCGTCGACCGCGCGACGTAGAGCGCGAACGCGCCGCTCTCGCGATCCGCGGCGATCGCGGTCGCCGCCGTCGCCGTGCTGAGCACGAACGCGGCGCGGCGAAACCATTGCAGCGACGCCGGCACCGCGCCGTCCGCGATCGTCATCGTCAGGCCGCTGACCCAGCGAAACCCGCGAAACATCGCCGCGTCGGTGAAGAAGTACATCATGCCGCCGAACACGCACGTGACGACGACCGCGATCGCGAGCGCGAGCTTGTAGTGCCACCACGTCTCCCACGCACTCGCGAGCTGGCGACGCGCGAGCACGCGCCACCGCGTCGCCGGATCGCGCCGCGCGCCGGCGTAGCGCTCGTAGCCGACGTCGCGAACGGCTTCGCCGTCGTTCACGCGCCGGCTCCACTCGGCTGGATCACGCGCAAGAACGCAGCTTCGATCGTCTCGCGCTCGATCTCGAGCCCGCGGATCTGGATGCCGAGCTCGTGTGCGACGTCGAACAGCCAGCTCGCGGTCGTGCCGGCCGGCAGCTCGACGGCGAGCCGCGTCGCCGACATCACGCGGCAGCTCGCGCCGCGCGCGGCCAAGGTCTCGGCGGCACGATCGGCGCCGAGCGCGACGTCGATCGCCAACGCGTTCGTCGTGCGCCGCAGCTCGTCGACGCTGCCGACGAACTTCGCGCGGCCGCCGTGCATGATCACGGCGTGGTCGCAGATGCGCTCGACGTCGGGCAACAGGTGCGTCGATAACACGACCGTGCAGCCACAGCGGCGCGGCAGATCGCCGACCAACGCGAGCATTTCGTCGCGCGCGCGTGGGTGTAGCCCGCTCGTCGGTTCGTCGAGAAACAGCAGATCCGGGCCGTGGACGAGCGCCTGCGCCAGCTTCACGCGCTGCTTTTGCCCGGTCGAGTAGGAATCAACCTTTTGATAGCGCTTGTCGTCGAAGCCAACGTGATCGAGCGCGGCGTGCGCGCGCTGGATCGCTTCGCCGGGCGGCAACCCCGAGAGCTCGCCGACGTACGCGCACAGTTGCACCGCATCGAGGCCGAGCAGCGTCGCGTCTTGCTCGGGCAAGTAGCCGACGCGATCGCGGATCTGTGCGCCGTCGGTGCGCGCCGACAGGCCGAACACGTTCGCGGTGCCTTCGAACGTCAGCACGCCCATCAAGCACTTGAGCAGCGTGGACTTACCGGCGCCGTTCGGGCCGAGCAATCCGATCACGCGGCCGGCGATGCTCGCGTCGACGTGATCGAGCGCGGTGACACCGTCGAAACGCTTCGTCAGCCCGACCAGCTCGATGACTGGATCGACCACCGCGCTCAGTGCCTTGGCGGCGGCGGATTGAGGGCCGACTCCCACGGCGCCTCGAGGCCGAGATATTCACCCCACTCGAAGCCGGTGTCGTAGATCGCGTGCATCTGGTCGGTCGACAAGATGTGCGCGACCTGGCCGTTCGCGTCCTCGAGGATCGGCGCGAGGCCGCCGGCGAACTCGAGCCAGTTCACGACGTTGCGCTCGTACGGCGAGACGACGCCGTCGGCGACGGCCTTGTTCGCGTACGCGAGCAGGTTGTTATAAATCGGCTGGAACGCGGCATCGATCTGCTGATCTTGATCGGCCGTGACTTTGGCTTTCTCTTCGGCGAGCTTGCGCATTTCGGCGATGTGCTTGCGCGGCAACATGAGCATCGCCGACAAAAACGGCATCACGCGCTTCTTGTAGTCGTCGTCGCTCTCGCCGTCGTTGCGGCCGAACATCGCCGACAGTTCTTCCTGCTTCGACGCACGCTTTTCGAGCCGCGTTTGATCGCTTGGTCCGATCAACAGCGCCGGCGGTGCGACCGGACGGATCGGTCCGTTCAGCCGCGGCGGCGGCGGCGGCGGCGAGTCGTCTTGCTTTTGCGCTTCCGGCTTCGCGACGTCGGTCTTCGCCGCGAGCTCTTCGCGCAGCGACCGGACCTCTCGGTAGAACCATAAAGTCGTGATCGCACCGACGACGGTCGTCGCGATCCACGTGCCTTTGCTAGCCATG
>DASXEF010000624.1:0-3690 GCA_036490255.1 Kofleriaceae bacterium | reverse complement strand
ATGAACTCGCCGCGCGGGTCGCCTTGCGAGATCAGGTGATCGGCGTAGACCAGGCGTGGCGCGTCGTCGTGAGGCGCGGCGCGAATCGCGTCGAGCAAGTCGGTGGAGACGCCCACCCGATCAAGCGTAGCCGATCAGATGCCCCACGCACTCTGGATGCCCTGAATGCGCGCGAACGCGTTCGGATGGTTGTTCGCGAACACGTTCTCGCGACCCGGATGGTTCGCGAGAAAGCCGGCGGCGGCGTACGGATGGTTGACGAGAAAGCGGCCGGTGACGCCGCCGTGCACGCCATCGAGATCGAGCGACGAGATCGAACCGGGATTGCTGGTGTTGGTCTTCATGCACGCTGCGCATTGCAAGCGATCAGCCAGCGCCGAAATCACCACGCAATGCATAGTTCGCAACGTTTCGATCGATCGCTTTGCTCACCGCGGTCGGCGAGTCAGAACAGGCGTTTTCCGTCGAGGAAATGTCATTTAACCAGTCGCCCGAGGCGCGAGTCGAACGTCACGCGGTAGCGGTGTTAGAATGAACCGATGCGCCGGGTGGGCCTCTGGGTTGCGATCGCGATCGCGCTGCCGTTCGTCGCGCACGCCGACGACGTCCAGCCGTGGGCCATCGGCGTGACCGCCGCGCACAAGGACGCCGCGCACAAGCTGCTCGATGCCGGCAACGCGTTGTTCCTGCAGCGCGACTACGCCGGTGCGCTCGAGCAATATCGCCAGGCCGTCGCGCAGTGGGACCACCCCGCGATCCGTTTCAACATCGTGCGCTGCTTGATCCAGCTCGATCGCAGCGTCGAGGCCGCCGAGAACCTCAAGCTCGCGCTCGCTTACGGCGCGGCACCGCTCGAGGATACGGTCTACGCCGAAGCCCTCGCGTATCAAAAGCTGCTCGCGAAGCAGGTCGCCGACCTCGACGTCAGCTGCTCGCAGCCCGGCGCAAATGTCTCGCTCGACGGTCAGCCGTTGCTGTCGTGCCCCGGCACGCAGCTGCGCCACGTCTCGCCCGGTCGCCATCAGCTCGTCGCGAGCAAGGACGGCTTCTTGACGAAGACGAGCGATGTCGTGATCGCAGGCGGCGAGACACAACACGTCGGCGTCGAGCTCGTCCCGCTTTCGGCGGCGACGATCGGCCATCGCTGGGCCGAATGGAAACCTTGGGTCGTGCTGGGCAGCGGCGTCGTCGTGCTCGGTATCGGCGGGCTCGTCGAGTATCAAGCGTCGCAAGATATGGCGGCGTTCGATCGCTCGCTCGCGCTGTCGTGCGCCGATACCGGCTGCGGACCGGCGCGGCCGATTCCGGCGAACATCGCCGCCGAACAAACGCGGGCGCGACGCGAGAACGATGTCGCGATCGGTGTGATGGCGCTCGGGATCGCCGGTGCAGCCGCCGGCGGCGTGCTGCTCTACATGAACCGCGGCTTGCCGATGATCCCGACGATCGAGCACATGCCCGGCGGCGGCGGCGCCGTGTCGATCACCGGCCACTTCTAGGGACGTAGTCCATTAGCTCAACTTCGACGCGCCAAGCTCTTGAAATTATTCATGCCAACAGGGACGCACTAAAGCGAGGCTTGCTGCTCGTCGTGCGTTCGCCAGCATTCGTCGTCGGGAATTCGTGCGGCGCACAGCTCGCTTTAGTCCGTCCCTCGCGCACCTAATAATCGCGCGAGGTTACGCGATCGAAGTTGAGCTAATGGACTACGTCCCTAGTGGCAGTCGGGATCGAGCGCGTCGATCAACCCATCGCAATCGTCGTCGACGCCGTTGCCGCACTCGGTCTCCTTCGCCTCGCAGACCCACGGCTTGGTGCGCAGCAGCCCGCGGATCACGAACGGCTGCGTCGTCAGCGCGACGGTCATCGCGTACGTGTTCGGCGTGATCATCAGCGTCGCGATCGACGCGAGCGGGTTGCTCGTCTGATCGCCGGGCAACCGCACCTGCGCCCATTCGGTGCCGTCGAATTGCGCGAGCTCGTTCGGCGTTGCGGCGATGACCTGATTCGGCGCGGTCGCGGCGACAAACTTGATCCCGTTGACGACCGGCACGAGCGCTTGGCTCCAGCTCGTGCCGTCCCACGTGTACGCGTACTCGGAATCGACCGCGACGACGCGATTCGCGCCGATCGACGCGATGCCGACGAGCGGCTGCGCCGACGGATACGTGATCGCGTTCCACATCGCGCCGTCCCAATGCGAGACCGCGTTCGTACCGATCGTCCACACGTCGCTCGAGCTCGACCCGGCTACGCCGATCACATCCATGAACGGCGACAGCGTCCAGCTCGAGCCGTCGAAGTGACCGGCTTGGGTCGTCGAGAATCCCCACATGTCACTCGCGCCGGTCCCCCACAGGATCGCGCCGCCGGGTAGCGCCGTCGCTTGCTTCGTCCACGTCGCCGCGGTGAAGCGATACAGCGAGCCACCGCTCGCGGACGCCCAGACGTTGTCGGAGCCGGTGCCGAACACCGAGACGAACGCGCTCGCGTCGGCGACCGTCGAGATGCCGGTCCACGTCGTGCCGTCCCAATGCGAGATGTGGCCGGCCGTGTCGGTGACGAAGATGTCGTCGCCGTTGTCCATCCAGCTGTGGGTCGGGACCGCCGTTTCGCTCGGATTCCAGTCGGTGTACGCCTGGCCGTGGTAGCGATACACGATCCCGTCCGACGAGACGCCGACGATGTCGCCGGGACCGAAGCTGTGCAGCTCGAGCAGCTGGCCGCGCGACGACGCCGACAGCGGCAGCGTGGTCTCGAACCCCGCGCCGTCGAAGTGATAGACGGCTTGATTTTCGCTGATCCATGCATCGTTCGGCGCGTCGGCGGTGATCGCCGCGTAGAGGCCGGCCTCGATCGACGCGTACTGCGTCCACGCCGAGCCGTTCCAGTGCGCGATCAAGCTGCCGAACGTCGGCGCGCCGACCGATCCGCTCACCCAAACGTCATCGGGCGCGACCGCCGCGATCGAGCCGATCTGCGCGGTGAGCGATGCCGTCCAGCTCGTGCCGTTCCAGTGCCACAGCTTCGTCGCATCGGCGGCCCAGACGTCGGTCGAGCTCGTGCCGTGGACCGTACCGACGGAGCCGCCGGCGTACGTGCCGAGCATCTGCCACATCGTCCCGTCCCACGCGATCACGCCCGCCGTGGTGCCGGCGACGGCGAACCCGGCGGTCGCCCAGATATCGGTGTAGCTGGCGGCCGGCGCGTTCGCGTTTGCCCACTGCGTGCCGTCCCAGTGGATCACGTCGGTGGAATCGATCGCCCAGACGTCGGCGGCTCCGGCGGATCGGACGCGAATCAGATCGCCGGTCACGCCGGTCGCGACTTGCGTCCACGCCGCGCCGTTGAAGTGCAGCGCGACGCCGCCGTCGCCGACGATCCACAAATCGTCGTCGCTCGTGCCCGAGATCGACGAGGTCACCGACAGCGGCACCGGCTCCGCGACCCAGCCGAACCGCGCGCAGCCGGCGAGCGACGCGCCGCACGACGCGCTGCACGTCAGCGGACCGGCATCGAGCCCTTCATCGATGCACGTGCCGTCGGGCGGCGAGCCGTCGCACAGCTCGGGGCCGTTGATGATGCCGTCGCCGCACCGGCCGACGCAGTTGGTGGTGTCGAACGTGCAGAACTCGGTGCACGCGAGGCCGTCGGGATTGTAGAACCCGGCGGTCAAACAGGTCGCGCTGC
>DASXEF010001003.1:0-7757 GCA_036490255.1 Kofleriaceae bacterium | reverse complement strand
AGATCGATCGTTTCGAAGCTTTGAGGAGCCGTATCGAATGCAGTCATCATAGTCGTTATCCCTTTATGTATGAGTAGTTGTACGTAATAAGATATTGAATAGTTAATAGGTGCGTTGCTTAGCGGCCGCCGAGCCACTTCGGCATCGTCTGGCGCCAGGTTTCGGTCGCCGCGCCGCCGAGCCAGCCGATCCCTCCGCCGAGCCCCGCGCCGACGCCGGCGCCGGCGGCCGAGCCCGCGAACGCGCCCGCCGCCGAGCCCGGGCCGGGGAACACGGCGGTGCCACCGACGGCACCACCGACGCCACCGGCGACCGCGCCGACGCCGCCGCCGATCAGCGCGCCGGCGTTACCCGCGCGATTTCCGGCATCTACGATCGCGCCGAGGTCGCCGCCGTTGACGGCATCGAGCGAGAGCAGATCGATGGTTTCGAGATCGAACGAAGAAGTATCAAATGCAGTCGTCATAGTCGTAGTCCTTTATAAATATGAGTAGTTAAAGAGAATGATCGGAATAAGATATTGAATAGGTATATTGGGTAAGCTGGTGGCGTTCGCGCGCGTCGGGCGCACGTTCGCTGGCAGAGCGGCCGCGTGGTTTAGAGCGCAGACCGCCTGTACCGTCGGTAGATCGTCGACGGTTCTAGGAGATGCGACAGGCGTCGCCGAGTTAGTACGAGCTACGCGGGGTCTCGGATGATCATTTGTGAAGTCCTTTTGAGTGAAAGTTGCGTTGTGTGAACGATTCGCCGTTAGTGCAGCGGCAATGCCATCGAGCGCAGTCAATCGAAGCGCAAACTTGCGCTCCGGGGCTCGATCCCCACGTGTTGCCTCGGATCGACAAACCGCTACTCGCGATAGTCGACGAGCGAATTACCGATGCATTCCAACGGTATGGAGATGAATGTAGATGTGATGAACACGACCTACATCTCAGTATTGCTGCAAACCGTAGACGACGCGTTCTACGGTAGTCGCCCGCACTGTGCCATTGCGCGCTTCGCAGCAAGTGCAATCTGTTGCTCTTCGTTCTGCGACAGCGCACGTAATTGCGCGAGCGCTTGGCGCGGGCACTTCGGGCCGAGCAGGCCCAACCCGCTCGCGGCCGCCGCGACGATTTCGGGATACGCCGAGTCGCCGAGCGCGGCGAGCAGCGCGTCGGCGGCGCCGGGCGCCCCGAGCCGGCCGATCGCGTACGCCGCGCTCTGTGCCAGTGCGAGCGCATCGGCGGACTCGATCGCTGCACCGCGCCAGCTCGCGAGCTTGCCGACGAGCTTCGCGCCGAGCTCGACGTCGCCGAGGTTCGCGGCGAGATCGACTGCGTGCTGGCGCAGCGGCATCGGCAACTTGCGGTCGTCCCACACCATCGCGAGCAACGCCGCCGTGCCGGCCGCTTTGCATTGCACGAGCGCGACGAGCGCGCTGTCGCGGACGTCGAGGTCGGGATCGCGACCGACGGAGATCGCGAGCGCGCGTGCCGGCGCCGATCGCGCGCAGCGATTGCCGAGCACCTCGGCCGCGTGGCGCCGCACCTCGGGCCACGTATCGGACGCGAGCGCGGTCGTCAGCGCGCCATCGATCGCGCCGTCGCTGGCTGGCCCTTGCCACGCCTCGCCGACGAACGCCGACAACGCGGTCAACCGCACGCCGGGATCCGGATCGCGCGCGAGCTCGATGACGAGCGGCAACGCGTCGGTGCGCGGTGCGCTCGCGAGCCCGTGTGCGGCGACTTGTGCGAGTGCGGCGTGCTCGGCGGGATTCGTGATCGCGCGCAAGCTCGTCGCGAGCTGTGCGAGTGCGGCGGCATCGCCGAGCGTCGCGATGCCGTCGACGAGGCGATAGCGCCGCTCGTAGTCGGTCGCGGCAGGCAATGCGGCGAGCTCGGCGGCGAGCGCCGCGGCGTGGTCTCCGACAACCGCGTGACCGCGACGCGTGATCGCGCGCCAGAGATCGCCCGACGCCGGCGCGGCTCGTGCGGCCGTCGCCGCGGCAACGAGCGCGTCCACCGGCACCGCCGACAACGCGTCGATCACGGCGCGGCGCAACGCGGTCGGGCCGTTGCCGGCGAGCGGCACGAGCAGCGCCACGTGATCGCCGGGCGCGGCTGCGATCGCCGTCACCGCCGCGATTCGCGCGGGCTCGCCGAGGTCATGTGTCGCCGCGAGCTGCGCGAGCTCGGGCAACTGGCCGAGCGTGCCGAGCGCATCGAGCACGGCCGCGAGATCGTCGTCGCGCAGCCGCAGCTCGCGCGCGGCCTTGGCGAGCACGGGGCCGGCCGACGGATCGTTGTTCGCGATCAGCGCGCGTACGAGTCGCGCCTTCGCGTTCGCATCGGTCGCCTTCGCGAGCTCCGCTTCGAGCGCGGTCACCGCCGCGGCACCGCGCGTCGCGAGTGCGCGCTCGGCCGCCTGCACGCCATCGGCACCGGCCGCGATCGCCTGCGCGAGCACTGCCTCGCCACCGCCGGCGCGCTCGCCGTCGGCGTAGACATCGAGCTCGGCGAACGCGGCAGGGCCCGGCGAATCGATCACGACGGTGACGCAACCCGCGATCGGCTCGGGGAACGCGATCGTCGCCGCCGCGCCCGGCGCGAGCGCGGGCAGGGTGGCGCGAAACGCGTGGTCATTCGCGCCGACGATCGCGAGCTCGCTCGGCGGCGACGGCTTGCCCTTGCTCGCCGCGATCACGACGAGCTCGGTCGCCTTCGCCGCGACGCGCGCGTCGAACGTGAAGAATTGGCCGGCGGCGTTGCCCGCGTCGAGCCATGCGGTCGCCGGGTTGCCGTCATCGAGCTCGCTCGGCACGATCAGCGACGCGACATCGCCGGTGCCTGGCTCGCGCGACGCGATGCTCGCGTGAAAGAGCAGCGGCTCCGGCGATGCCGCTGCACCGGCTGTCGCCGCGATCGTCTGTGCATCCGGATCGACTTCGGTCGCGACCGACGCGAGCCGCACGAACTTGCTGCCGTTCCAGCCCTCCGCGAAGAACAGCGCCGGCTTGCCGTCGCAGCGGTGCAAGCCGGGTCGCGTCTGATAGCGATGGATGCCGTTCGGCAACAGCGCGACCGCGATGCCGTAGTCGCCGTCTTCGTTCGCGGGCCCGATCGGCACGCGGAACGTTTGCTTCCACGCGCCGTGCTTCTCGAAGCCGATCGCTTCGCGGCCGTCGATCGTGACGAGGATCGTCGGGCCGCGCGCGGGCACGTCGCGCGCGTCGACCGACGCCGACGTGAACGTGCCGATCTGCGCGACGATCGCGCCGTCGAGCTTGAGCACGCCGGCGTCGACCGCGACATGAGCGGGCTTGCCCTCGAGCGTCGCGTCGATGCCTGCAAACGGCGCCGCCGACGCGATCGCTGGAACCAAGAGCAACCAAACGGCGCGCATGCGCGGCACGATAGCAGACACGGCTCGCGTGCTAGCGTTGCGCGCGTTGTTCGCCCCGACCGACTACACGTTCGAGCTGCCGCCCGAATTGATCGCGCAAGCGCCCGCCGAGCGCCGCGACGGCTCGCGCTTGCTCCACGTTCACGGCGATGTGATCGACGACCTGAGGTTTCCCGCGATCGTCGAGCTGTTGCCGCGCGACGCCGTGTTGGTCGTCAACGACACGCGCGTGATCCCGGCACGCGTGCTCGGCCACAAAGCAACCGGCGGCAACGTCGAGCTGCTGCTGCTCGAGCCCGACCCGAGCGTAGCGTCCGCGGCGCCGGCGGGTCACGAGCCTTGGCGCGCGCTTGCACGTGCGCGCCGGCCGTTGCGCGCGGGCCAGCAGATCCTCGTCGGCGACGCGGCGATCGAGATCTTGACCGAGCGCGCCGACGACGGCTCGATCGCGGTCGCGATTCCAGGTAACGCGCTCGAATTTCTCGATCGCGTCGGCCACGTGCCGTTGCCGCGCTACATCCAGCGCGGCACGATCGACGACGCGCGCGATCGCGAGCGCTATCAGACGATGTTCGCGCGCGTGCCGGGCGCCGTCGCCGCGCCGACCGCCGGCTTGCACATGACGCCGGCGATCGCAGACGCGCTCGTCGATCGCGGCGTCGCCATCGCGAGCGTCACGCTGCACGTCGGCTACGGCACGTTCGAGCCGATCCGCGAAGCCGATATCCGCGCGCACCACATGCATCGCGAGCGCTACGCGATCCCGGAAGCGACCGCGGCGCTCGTCGCATCGGGCCGCCCGATCGTCGCGCTCGGCACGACGGCGTTGCGCGCGCTCGAAGCGTCGCGCGGCATCGCCGGCACCGGCTCGACCGAGCTGTTCATCTATCCGGGATCCGGACATGAGTTCATCGTCGATCACCTGATCACGAACTTTCACTTGCCCGAATCGACGCTGCTGATGCTCGTGTGCGCGTTCGCCGGCACGCCGCGCGTGCTCGCCGCGTATCGCCACGCCGTCGCCGACCGCTATCGCTTCTTCAGCTACGGCGACGCGATGCTCGTGCACCGACCATGAAGTACGACCTACCGACCCCGGGCTTTGCCTTCGAGCTGCTCGCGACGCGCGGCAAGGCGCGCGCGGGCATCTTGCACACGCCGCGCGGCTCGATCGAAACGCCGGTGTTCATGCCCGTCGGCACGGCGGGCACGGTGAAGGCGATGACCGCCGACGAGCTGCGCGCGCCGCCGATCGACGCCAAGATCATCCTCGGCAACACGTATCACCTCTACCTGCGGCCGGGCCTCGAGATCATGAGCGCCGCCGGTGGCCTGCATCGCTTCGCCGCGTGGGACCGGCCGATCCTCACCGACTCGGGCGGCTTTCAGGTGTTCTCGCTCGCGGGGATCAACGAGCCCAGAAAGAAGGCGGCCGGATTTACTCCGGCCGCCGAGGTAGACGACGACGGCGTCACGTTTCGCTCGCACATCGACGGCAGCAAACATCGGCTGACGCCCGAAGTCTCGATGCAGATCCAGCGCGTGCTCGGCTCGACGATCGCGATGGTGTTCGATCAATGCCCGCCGGGCGACGCCGATGCCGCCGTGCACGAGCGCGCGCTCGCACGCACGACCGCGTGGGCAGCGCGATGCCGCGTCCAGCCGCGCGCCGATGGCCAGGCGTATTTCGGCATCGTGCAGGGCGGCGTCGATACCGAACGCCGCTTGCGTCACATGGCCGAGATCACGGCGCTCGACTTCGACGGCTACGCGCTGGGCGGCCTCGCGGTCGGCGAGTCGATCGAGGAGACCTATCGCGTGCTCGACGAGGTCGCGCATCAGCTGCCGGCGAATCGGCCGCGCTACCTGATGGGTGTGGGCACGCCGACCGACATCGCGACCGGCATCGCATCCGGCATCGACATGTTCGATTGCGTGATGCCGACCCGCAACGCGCGCAACGGCTACCTGTTCACCACGACCGGTCCACGGGTGAACATCCCGAACGCCGCGAACAAGACCGACTTCGGTCCGATCGACCCCGAGTGCCCGTGCGCGACATGTCGCACGCACTCGCGCGCGTACCTGAGGCATTTGTATCTCGCCAAAGAGATCCTGTACGCGCGGCTCGCAACCCTGCACAACCTCACGCACTACGCGCGCCACGTCCGGGCCATCCGCGACGAGATTCTGCGCAGCGGCGCGCCGGCTTGACCTGCCTACCCCTGAGGGGTATTAACCCTCGGTTTTCCGAAGGGACTCCCAATGTCAAACGCCGCCTCGCCGATCGTGATGATGCTCGTGATGTTCGCGATCTTTTACTTCATCTTGATTCGGCCACAGGCGAAGAAGCAGAAAGAGCATCAGGCGATGCTCGGCAAGCTTGGCAAGGGCGACGAGGTCATCACCCGCGGCGGCGTGATCGGCAAGATCACCGGCGTCTCCGACGACAACATCCTCGTCATCGAGCTTCAGGAAAAGGTTCGCGTCCGCGTTCCGCGCGCGTACGTCGAGGGTAAGTGGGAAGGCAAAGTCCCAGCGAGCGCCGCCAACAGCAGCGTCGCTTGATCTTCTAGGTTTTCGTTCGCACAGGGTGGTTTCATGGATCGCAGCCTCAAGTGGCGCACGCTCGCGTTGATCGGGATGGTGATCTTCTGCGTCGGCGCGCTCGCACCGAGCTTCGCCAGCAGCAGCTTGCCGTCGTGGTTCCACTCGATCTTCTCGAAGCAAATTAGCTACGGGCTCGATCTCCAGGGCGGCAAGCACATCGAATACAACATCGACCTCGATAAAGCGGTCGACGACAAGGCGTCCGAGATCAAGCGCGACCTCGAAGCGAGCATGGCCGACGCCAAGATCAAGGGCACGGTCAAGACGCCGTCGCGCCCGCTCGGCGCCGTCACGGTGACGCTCGACGACGCGACGCGCATGACCGAGCTGCGCGCGAAGATCACGAGCGACTACAACGAAAAAGAGAAGACGATCGAGTGGCGCGACTGCGATCCGACCGACGCGAAGACCGCACTGTGCTTCCTGGTGTCGTCGGAGTACGCCGACGGCATCAAGAAGAGCGCGCTCGCGAATGCCGTCGCGACGATCCGCGATCGCATCAACGAGAAGGGCGTCGCCGATCCGAGCGTCGTCGAGAAGGGTGACTCGATCATCGTCGAGCTACCCGGCGATCCGAAGTCGCAGGCGATCATCGATACCGAGGAGCTGATCGCGCGCACCGCGAAGCTCGAGAACAAGGTCGTCGACGACTGCTACAACCCGCCGCCGTCGGGCTGCGTCGAGTCCGGCGACCACCGCGGCTCGAAGTACATGCGCGAGCTGTTCGACCACGTCACGAGCGGCACGCAGGAGACGACGGACGCGGCCGCGAAGGCGCTCGGCATCAAAGCCGAGACCGAGCAGTTCAAGGCCGAGAACGGCGGCGCGGCGCACAGCGACTACTACCTGTTCGCGTACGACCGCGAAGAGAGCGTGCCCGTCGCGTGGGCGAAGAAGCACGGCAAGCTGACCAAGGACGAGAACACCGGTCCGAACTGGATCGAGATCTTCCACGCACCGACGATGAACGGCATGGGCGGCGATACCGTCCGCGTGTCGATCACCGGTCGCGAAGTGATCGAGCGCTACCTGTTCGGCGACAACGACCTCGGCGTCAAAGGCCTCGCGAACGAAGATCCGAAGTTCAAGGTCCCCGACGATCACCAGATCGGCTTCGAGATGGTCGAGCCGCTGCCCGGCGCGAAAGAGCGCCACAACATGTGGCGCACGTACTACCTCGAGCGCGCGGTGCGGCTCACCGGCTCGGCGATCAGCGACGCCATGGGCACGTACGATCCGAACACGAACCGGCCGCTCGTGCTGCTCGACTTCAACCGCTACGGCGGCCGGCAGTTCGGCGATCTCACCGCGCAAATCGTCGGCATGCGGCTCGCGACCATCCTCGACGACAAAGTGAAGTCGGCGCCGACGATCGAGACCGCGATTCGCGGCGGTCGCGCGTCGATCACGATGGGCGGCAGCGACCCCGTTCGCATGGAAAAAGAGCGCGACGACCTCGTCGCCGTGCTCAAGACCGGCTCGTTGCCGGCGCCGTTGCGCGAGGCCTCGCACTCGGAAGTCGGCCCGACGCTCGGCCGCGACGCGATCCAGAAGACGCGGATGAGCTTCGAGCTCGGCATCGTGCTCGTCATCATCATCATGGTCGGCGTCTATCGCTGGTCGGGCTGGATCGCGGTGTTCGCGGTCGTGTTCCACATCCTGATGACGCTCGCCGTGATGGCGCTGTTCGGCGCGACCCTGACGTTGCCCGGCATCGCCGCGATCGTGCTGTCGATCGGCATGGAGGTCGACGGCAACATCCT
>DASXEF010000600.1:0-4343 GCA_036490255.1 Kofleriaceae bacterium | reverse complement strand
AGCCGCGCGCATCGAGCATCTCGGAACGCAGCGCGATGAAGCTCTCGATCGGATCGTTGCGATCGATGTCGTCGGGCGCGTCGTCGTCGTCGAGATTGTTCTCGTCGTCGTCGCGATCGTTCTCGTCGTCGTCGTCGGCCTCGCCAGCGTTGCGCGCATTCTGTTTCGTCGTCCCGGTGGTCTCCGAGATGTGCGCCGCAACCGCGCCGCACATGCGCCAAAGCTCGATCGTGTTCGGGTACGCCGCATCCGGGTCGCCCGGCACGGCGAGCGCGGCGACATCATCGAGCGCAGCGCGCCAGCGCGCTTGCAACTCGTCGCCGGAATCGGTCGGCGTGTCCGCGAGCCACTCGCCCCAGAACGCGGCGATCCGCAGTGCGTCGCCGTTCGTCAGGCGCGGGATCTGCGCGTTGCCAGTTGCCAGGCCCGTGATCTCGGCGGCCGGAACGGCACCGCGCTTGGTGCGCAGCTCGCGGCCCATCTCGACATAGACGGCGAGCGCGTCGATGCGCGGATCGCGGGCGTTGCGCGGGCGCTTGCCGTTGAGCAGGCGAACGATCCGGCGCGCGAGGTGGTCGAAGTCGTACGGCGCGACCGCATAGCGCTCGTCTCCGAGATCGACGCGCGACAGCTTCATGATGGCGTCGCCGTCGCGGAGAATGGTGCGGTCTTCGAGCGTGTAGTGCTCGTCGCTCGCGTTCCGTGGCCGCGTACCGAGTTCGTCGGTCAAGCGGTGCCAGACTTCGCTATCCGGCACCGGAGCTGCTTGATCGTCGAGTGTGACAGCTGCCATTTCGAGCGTGTTCCAAAATGCGCGGTTGTCGCCATACGTATCGCTGGGCGCGGCGAGCGCCGAGCGCTCGATCGCATCGAGCGTCGAGCGCCAACGGCGAACGAGGCCAGCCGTCGCGCTTGCGCGCACCGACGGATCGAACAGCGCGGCGATCAACACGACGTCATCGCCGGTCGTACGTGGCCACTTCGGGCCGTCGTCGAGCTCGATGGCGCCGCGCGTGCTGATCGCGCGCTTGCGGACGGCGATAAAGCCATCGGTCCAGTTGTGGATCGGGTGAAACATGGTGTCCTCGTCGAGAAAAAAGGGATCGGGGGGCGGGGTCGCGCGAGCGGAGGTGTCGCGAGCCCGGGTTGAGGTGTCTGTGCCTTCTGCGTTACTGCGCTGCGCTACTACTGCTGCGGATCGGTCGGCTCGGCCGATTCGATCGAGTCGATCGATTCGAGCGCACGACGCGGGATCACGATCGCGAACTGCTGCGCGAACTGCTGCGGCACGTCGGCGCCATCGCTCGATTGCGGCGCCAGCTTGTACGCCGGTGCTCCGAACGCGAAGAACGCGCGGCGTTGCGACGCGCTCGCATTCGACGGGGTCGTGCTCGCCGTGCTCGTCGTGCTCGTCGTCGTCGGCGCCAACTTGTAGGCGGGCGTCGACGCACCGAACCAGCCACTCAGCCAGCCGCCGCTCGTGGCGGGCGGCTGGCCCTGTCCGTTATAGGTCGGATTGGCCATGGTTTCGGTGCTCCTAGCCGATGAGCTTGGTGACGAGGTTGCCGATCGTGCGGACCTGCTCGTCACGCTTCGCGTAGCTCGCGAGCGCGCTCTGGTACGTGATCAGGTTGCCGATATCCGTCGCCGGATCCGTCGTCGCCGTCGGAGCCGACGGCAGCGGCATCACCGCGGCGAAGATCTGCGCGATCACGTCGATGAGCTGGCCGGGCGTGGTGCCCGCGAACAGACCACCGAGCGAACCACCCATCGCGCCGTACTCGGCGGCCGTGGAGCCGACCATGTACGGGTTCGCGTAGCTCGAGCCGTAGCGGTTGCCCGCCATCGGACCGCGCGTCACGCGCGTTCCCGGCCGCATTCCGCCACTCATGCCGCCGCCGGAGCGGCTCGTGGTGATGACACCGCGGTTGTTGCCGCCGCGGCTCACCACCATGGGCTCCGCATTCCGAGTGTCGAAGTAATAGATCTCGTCTTCGTCCATACGTTCTCCTTTTGTCGTGGGCTCGCACGTTCACCGCTCGCGCGGCCCCGACCCCCGATAGCTCTGTCTGTTAGGTGCCGTCTCCCTCCGCGAGCGCGAGCCGCGCTTGCGCGCGTGCGAGCGCGGATTCGAGCGCGCCGGGCGGCAACGCTTGGCCGGCGTTCGCCGGTCGCTGCGCCGTCGACGCGGGCAAGCTGTTCTGCGCGGGCGTGCTGTTTTGCGCGACCGTGGCGGCGTCGCTCTGCGCGCTGCTCGCGGCGGCGTCGGCGAGCTTCTTGTCGTGATCGTTCATCACGAGGAGTGCGAGCTGCGCACCGGCCGCGCTCGTGACGCCCAAGCCGATCGACTTCATCGCCTTATCGGCGGTCCTCCACGCGAGCGCGGCGCCTCCGAGCCCGAGCAAGCCAGCGACCTTCTTCGGCTCCCACTTCTCGTGTTCGAACATCGTCACGGCGAGAGCCGCCGCACCTGCACCCGCGACCGTGTATCCGATGCGTGCGAGGGGAGTCTCTTCCTTGGGTTTGCTTGCGCCGCTCGGCGCCGCATTGCGATACGTCGAGCGCGGTGCGCTCCGTGATGCGCGCTTGCGTTTGGTCTTCTTCGCCATGGCTACTCTCCGGACGGGTTGAAGAGGGACTCGGCGGCGCGGCGCGCGTTGTGGAGCCACCCGATCCACGACGCGAGCGGACGACCCATGCCGGGCGCCTTGATCTCGACGGTGTAGTCGCCGAAGGTCGCGCGCACCGTGTCGCGTCGGCCCGAGAGGTCGTGTGCAGTCGTGGTGCTCGCGTCGCGTTCGTCGTCATCGTCGTCTTGCAAGACCGTCGCGAGTTGCTCGCAGTCCGCAAGCGCGTGGCGCAGCGTCGCGCGAAGCTCGGCGAGCACCTCGTGCGCCGCGTTCTGCTGGTTCGTATCCTTCTGCATCTGTGTGGTCCTTTCCTGGGTTCAGAGAGCGCGACACGCACCATGCGCGCCGCGTTGTTGGCTGCGACTAGGTCGACGGCTCGGTGAACAACTCGTCGAGCAACGCGTCGAGCGTCTCGATGCGCACGAGGTGCTCGTGGGCTCGCGCGAGCGCGGCTTCGAGCGCGCCGGGCGGCAGCACGTCGGCGGTGCGCGCCGGGGTCGGCTCGGTGCCGCGCGTGACCGCGTGCTCGAAGATCGCCCTCGCCACCGGACCGCGGATTTCGCCGACGACGCCAAGCTCCTCGGCCTTGCCGATCACGCCGATCGCCTGGGCGAGCTTGTGCGTGTCGATGTCGACGATGTGACCGTCGCGCCGGATGCGGACCCCCGCGCGTGTGCGTTCGAAGGTCATCACGTCGCCGGGTTTCCCGATGAGCGTGTCGAGCGCTTGCGCGAATCCGGTTTGCAGATCCGCGACGTGTGTGGCCCACCGGAGTGCGGTGTCGCCATGCTCGTGCTGGGTGTAGCTGTGCTGTTTGGTCTTCACGTTCGTTCCTTTGGGCAATGCCCGGCCATGCCCGCACGCGGCGGGCGATCCGTTGGTTGATGCGACGCGCGATGCGCGACGCGGTGCTCAGTTGCGCGGCGGCGCGCTCGGCGGTGCGAGTGGACCGAGCGTGAGTCCCGAGCCGTTGAGTTGTTGTTCGACGGCGCCGAGCATCGTCGGCGCGAGCGCGCCGAGTCCGGGTGCGAGCGCCGTCACGCCCGCCTGCACGCCGACCCTCGCCGCGGTCGACACGAGCGGATCGAGCCATGACGGCGCGCTGTAGGTCGTGCCGTCGAGGGTGAGTGAGAGGTTCCGCTCGCGCTGCGCGAGCACCTCGTCGAGCACATCCGAGATCGCGTGCGCCACGGTCCGCACCATCTGGAGCGCGCGGCGACCGAACCGGCGCGCCGCGTTCTCCGCGAGCGCGAACATCCAGCCCATCGCATCCACCTCCGACGGAGCCGGTACGACACCGTGATCGACGAGCGCATACATCGCGTTTCGCGCACGCGCGACGCGAGAGGCTCCGTTCCGGATGTTCGTCGTACCAGCCCCGTCGGCCGCCAGTTGCGCCGACCACTCGATCGCATCACGCGAATCGACCGCGATCCGCCCCGGTGTCGATAGCGCGAGGCCACAGCGCAAGCTGTTGCGGCGCAGCTTCGGATCGAGCACGACCGGGCCGCCGTTCTCGACCGGGAACGTGTGCAGACCGTTGGCCGTGTCGATGGTCGCGAGTTGGCGCGTCGGCCCGGCATCGATCAGCTCGGCCACCGCCACGTAGAGCGCCGCGCGTTCCACACAGTTCGGATCGTCGGCCGGAATGCGGAGCCGCTGCGGTGGCGCGCATACGTCGACCTTCGGCCCGTCACCGCGGATGCCGTCGTC